>JAPLCZ010000258.1 GCA_026391915.1 Bacteroidota bacterium
GGAATTATTTTTAACCAATTTATCATTATTTTTGAAGAAAGAATGAAACTAAAAATATAACCATATTCTTCTACTTACACACTTTATGGGATAGTGTCTATATTTTGTATTTGAGGCGTTTTTCAAACCATCGTTTTGGGCAAGAAATTTATTTCTCACCCCAGTCTCCTAAAAGGCCTGCCCGACTACCGTATTCAGGCGGGGACTCGTCGTCAGCCAACATTAAACCTGAAACTTTTTCTGACAACCGACAACTGATAACTGTCAACTAATTTCGCTGCAAATATTTTTTTATGGAAAAAGAAAATTCTCCTGAATTAAAGCGCGGGCTTGGGTTGATGGATTCATCAATGCTGATTATGGGCAGCATGATTGGCTCCGGCATTTTCATCGTTTCGGCAGATATTGCAAGGCAGGTGGGCTCTCCGCTGATGTTGCTTTTAAACTGGGGGGTGGCAGCGCTTATCACCATACTTGGCGCACTTAGCTATGGGGAGTTGGCGGCGGCAATGCCTAAGGCGGGGGGGCAATATGTTTATTTAAAAACTGCCTACAATAAGCTGGTGGCTTTTGTGTATGGCTGGACGCTTTTTACGGTAATACAAACAGGAACTATTGCTGCGGTGGGGATTGCATTTGCCAAATTTATGGGGGTGTTTTCTACTGCGGTTTCGGACAAAAACATATTGCTTGATTTGCATTTTATCCAAATCTCCTCTCAACAAATTATAGGGATTTTGGTGATATGGCTGCTTACTTTATCTAACTTTAGGGCGGTGAAATCTGGCGCAAGGTTGCAGAATTTTTTAACGGTTATTAAGATTACCAGCCTGCTTGGGATGATAGTATTGGGCTTTTGGTTTGGCTTCAGCGGCAAAGGGAGTTGGGGCAATTTTTCGGGGGGGATTAACACTGGCATCACCCTAACTATTGGGCTTTTTGGGGCGGCATTGGTAGGCTCTCTTTTCTCTGCTGATGCGTGGAATAATATCACCTTCACCGCAGGGGAGGTGAATAATCCGCAGCGCAATCTTCCGCTTTCTCTCATCATAGGCACTGGCACGGTGATGCTGATTTATATGCTTGCCAATGTTGCCTATATTTATCTGTTGCCATTTGATAAAATACAAACTGCCCCACAAGATAGGGTTGCTACACTACTGATGCAGGAGGTGCTTGGCAATGCGGGCATGTATGTGATGGCAGTGATGATTATGATTTCTACTTTTGGTTGCCTCAACGGGATTATCCTCAGTGGCGCAAGAGTGTATTTTGCTATGGCAAATGACGGTTTGTTTTTCCCACAGGCATCAAAACTTAATAAGAATAATGTGCCCTCCAATGCATTGATTTTTCAGGCAATATGGGCATCAGGTTTGGCACTGAGTGGCAGCTATGAGCAGTTGCTGGATTACGTAATGTTTGCGGTGCTGTTGTTCTATGTTTTTACTGTGGCGGGTATCTTTATCTTGCGCATCAAACAACCTGATATGGAACGCCCTTACAAAGCATTTGGCTACCCAATTATCCCTGCTATTTATATTTTACTTGCAGGAGGGTTTTGCATTGATTTGCTGATCTACAAACCTGATTTCACGTTACCCGGATTAGGGATAGTATTGGCTGGAATTCCAGTTTATTTTTTGGTGCGGGGGATGGGGAAGAAAAGCCTCACCTAAATCCTCTCCAAAGGAGAGGACTTTAACCTCCTATTTTATGTCCTCAAGGTAATCCATGATAGGATTAAAAACATGGTCATACCAACCCTCTCTGTGGTTTGTTGCCTCCACCTGATTAGGGAAATTTGTGTGGGTTAGTTCTATCCTTGCACTGCCATTGTCGTCAGCAAAATCATACCTTACAATAGAGGGTTCATAACTGCTTTCCCACTCATCAACTACCCAAGTATAACTAAGGGTTTTGTTGGGTTCATAAACTAAAACTTCACCCTCTACCCAGCCATCAAACAACATAAATTTACCACCGGCTTTGGGTTCACAGATACTTTCTCCGCCACCCCATTCATCAATTTTATCAGGGTTGGTGAGTAATGAAAATGCCTCATTAATACTGCATGGGAGGAGGATAGATATGGTACAAGAAAATTCAGTCATGGAGGTTTTTTGTTCAAAGGTAAATCCAGTTGTTAGTTGTCAGTTAATAGTAGTCAGAAAAAACTCCTAACCCTTCCCTCAAACATTAAACTTGAGACCTTAAACTTTAAACTTATTTTAATACTAATTTTGAAACCAATTACTGCCTCCTAATTTTTTAGGGATTAAAAAGGCAGAAATATATGCCCCCACTTCACCGGAAAATTTTCTTTGTTTTTAGTTTATTGATAATTGCCCCCAATCTTTGGGCTCAAAACACCGCCGACTCTGTAGCAGTAGAAGTTCCTGAGATTATTACCAAAGCCTTCAAATCAAAATACCCTACTGGCAAAATAAATATATGGCTGTTATCTGCTGACCACTACGAAGCCCGCTTTAGCATGCAGGATAAAATCACTATGGCAGAGTTTGAAAAAAACGGCAATTGGGTATATTCAGAAACAGAATTAACGGTGGATGATGTGCCCGTAAAAAGTCTGGATTACATCCGTGATAAATACCCGGGCTATGAAATTACTTTTGTTACCCGCGAAGAAAACCCTTACGACAAGCTCCTCATCACCCGCATAGAAAAAGAGAATGATGCCTTTGATTTGGTGTTTGATTTAAAAGGGAATTTCCTGAACCAGGAAGGGCTGGAAGAATAGTAATTCTAATGCCCTACTCATTCCCTTTCCTCACTACCTTCTCTACTTTTTTCTTTCTGAACAAAGCAAAATAAGCTACCAACCCATAGGCGAAATTATTGAGGAGGAGTGTGCCGTAAAGCTCCATGCCTTTTACCTCAAACACCCATGAGCCTTTGGCTAAAATCCATACTGGGAAATTGAGAAGCATAAAAACATCAGTGCAAAAAGCACCCAGATATTTGTTGGTGATAGTTCCGGCATCATAGCCTACGGCAACGGGGTAGGTTGCCATAGTAATGGCGAAAAAAATAAGGGTGTAAAGCAGCACAAAAAGCAGATTACGCATGGCGTTTATTTTCTGTTCTTTTTCTTTTTAAGCCAGTTGGGTATTAGCTCACGGAAGCTGTTAAACTCCTTACGAAAGGTGATGCCTGTGCCAATGGTATTGGTATTATTGGTGGCAAGCACAGGGTTATTGGAGCTGCGGTTAAACACCTTACCGCTAACGCTGCCGTCTTCATTCATTTTATAATTTGCCTGCACATTATAGGTGGAGCTGCGGTTAACATTGGTTTCATAGCTGCCATCAATATTCACGGTATTATTAAAGGTTTTTAGGTTGGCTTGCACAGAGGAGCCTACACCAGGGCGGTAGTCAACATTCACCTGTAAATTCTCAGTATAGCGTGAGACAATATCGTTAAACTGCCCCAACAATAACTCACCACCCACAGCGCTTGCGCCAGAGGTTGCGGCATCATTCCCGAAGCCTTGGTTTACATCAGAAAAAGATTTAAAAACAATGAGGCTTACTACTTGTTTATTCAGCTCCTGCTCATCACTTTTTATCTTGCGAATTTGGTTCTCTAGCTCAGAAGAATAGAACCCAAGAGTATTGGTTTCCAGCACATCAAAATCAAGCTTAATAGTGGGTTTTAAGAGGGCTCCTTTCAAATCAAGTTTGGCATCCACAGGTAGCACTCTGCTGAGCTCTGCACTGCTACTGCCAGAGGTGGTGGATTTGGGGAACAGCGGGCTAATTTTAGTGCGCACTCTGGAGTATGCCTGCACATTCATCTCCGCCTCATAAGGATTGCCACTCCATGTTATATAAGAGCCCGATTTAAGATTAAAAGGCTTATTGATTACATCAAAAGCAGCGAATCTGTAAAGCCCCTTATCAATGTAAAGGGTTTGGTACATATTAAAATCTCCTGCGGTATTGATGTATAATTTTAAATTCCCGTGGCCATAGCCATCAATCATGTGGCCGGTGCGGGGGTCAAAAATAATTTGCAGGCGGGCATCAGGAGTTATCTCCAATTCGCAGTTGAGGGCAATGCCAGTGAGCTTGCGGCTTTGCTTTTTTTCTATGGTGTCTTTTGGGTTTACAAAGGTGATGTAATCATGCCCTGAAACCGACTCATTACCTACTGGCAACACAAAGGTTGTCCCTTTCTCTGACTTCAATTTTAGGTACATTTCCAAAGCCGTTATGGATCCCCTTACGGTGATGAGACCGCTGGCATTGGCAACGCCATAATAGGTTCCGTTGTCTTCCTTTTTGGTATTTAATAATTGAAAATAATTGGGCTTAATGACAAGGTCAAGGCGGATATCAGTTAAGGTTTTAAAGCGAAGTTTTCCATTTACCGTAGCAGAATTATCATTGATATCTTTCATCACCAAATTCTCAAACAAAAGGTCTTTGCCTGCAAAACCAAACTTATGATTAAAATGATAAATGGCCTGAGTATAATCCACTTTTAAGCTGCCATCTTTTACATCAATAGTTCCTGTAAAGATGGGCTCAGTAAGTGTTCCAGTAATTTTCATATTGGCAGTTGCCTTACCTTTTAGGTCGCTGAAAATCCCACTCAAAACGGGTTGCAAAATCCCCAATGGAGATTCCCTTAAATTAACCACCAATGCCATTGCCTGTTTATTATTAAAACTGATAGTTCCGTTTCCGTTGAGTTGTTCATCAAGGCTTTGGTTATCTTGCAGGCTGCCATCCAGCGCTAACTTTTGGGTGTTTTCATCATAGCGCGTGGTGGCAGTGAGGTTACCTAAAGTATCTCCATTATACACCAATGGGCTGATGAAAATCGCCGCCTCTATAATAGGTTTTTTATGGAGATTGCTCAGCAAAATTTGTCCGTTGATATTGCCATCAAAAGTGGCGAGTTCAGGCACAAATTCAGAGATGGTTTTGATTTGCAAACCATCCGTCATAATGCGGATAGGTAAATCCTCTTTCAAAGAATATTGCCCAACTACTTTTATAGTTTGTTCCAGATTATTTAAAGTGATTAAAGGAAAATCAACCTGAGAGCCTCCCTTAAAAATAGCGATGGGTTCTCCAGTAATATCCCATGTGGTATCTCCTATTATAAGGGACGATTTATCAAAACTAAAAACACCTTTATTGCCAGCAACCAAAAGGTCACCCGCTAATTTTATTTTCTTATGGTCAATGTCATCACGGGTGCTGGCTGTGAGTTTAAAATTATTGCGCACAGAGGTAGAATGTAGCTTAATATCCCGCAGGTATGCACTATCACCCAACTCCATTTTATCTGCTGTTACGTCTACATCCATGGTGTTATCCAAACCTACAGCATTGATTTTTATTTTATCAAAATACGCATCCTGATAAGTAAAACCCGGGAGGTAACCATTGAGAGAAATACTTCCTTTTTCAGAAGAGATTTTACCTTGCACATAGCCGCTGTCTTTAATACTTGCTTTGGTGTGCAGGAGTTTAAAAAGCAATTCCAAATCAGCAAAGCGGATATCAAAATCAAGGTATTGGTCATGCACTGTTTTGCCACGCAAACGGAGGAAAGAAGTATCAATATATCTTGACGCAGTGGTCTTAATTAAATCACTCACTTCTGAGATTTTGAAGTTGCCTTTAAAGTCTGCCGTAGCAAGGTTGGAGCTTATGTGTATCCTTCTAAAACCTGTGTCAATTGTGGAGGTAGCAAGTACGCTATCCAACTTATATTCTTTGGATGGCAACTTCATGGTAGTGTTGATGGCTTGCACCATTCCTTCTATTTCATCGGGCTTTATCCCACGGAAATTGAAGTCCATATTGGTGTGCAAAATCAAAGTGTCCTTCAAGAAATTCAATGCCTGAAAATTCACTCTGTTTACATCCGCATGGCCAATGAATTCGGGCTTTTTATTATAGTCCACTGAGCCTTTGAAATTCAAATCAAAATTGGCATCGTGAGATACCAATCCTCCTTTGAAAAACTTCTTGCTAAAATCGCCATCCACCAAAAGGCGTGAGTAAGGATAGCCGTTAAAATCAAAGCGGTTGATGCTTGCATTTAGCTTCGCTTTGATGTCATCCAAGGTTAACCCGCTGCCGTTAATATCACCATTCAAAGTCACTAAGCCTAATAGCTTTTCATCAGCAAGATAACCGAGGTTAAAATTATCCAATGCCAGTTTGCCTGAGTAGCTGCTTTGTGCGGGTGTTTTACCAAGTTTCAAATTCAAGTCAGAAACAACATCACCTATCTCTGTGCGGAAACTTCCTTCTGCTACAAAATCATGGATGAAGCCCAGAAAATTACCCGCCAAATCCACCACACCAAATTTGGAAATTACTTCCGGCAATTGGGTTTCAGGGAAAAGGCGCATCAGTTCTTTGCGTGAACTCCTGCCATTAGCAATCCTTGCATCAATATAAGTTTCGTCAATATTGGGCAATCCTTTTAGGCGGGCATTGCCATAGATAAAAGATTTATCACCAAAAGAAGCAATGATATTTTTGCCCCGCATATCGTTAATCTTACCCGTAATTTTTGCGGTAAGATTAATAACATCCGTTTTGTTTTGCAGGGAGTTGGTGAAGAAAGCAATATCCCGCATACTTGCTTTGGAGTTAATAAAATTAGCATTGAACCCAACGCTATCCACAAAGTAAACAAAGTTTTTTGTGCTGTTATAATTAAACACCAAATAATCCCTGATTTCCGACTCTGGCGTTTTGATGTAAAGATTTTCAAACTCCATTTTTGAGTTATTGAAACTCATAAAAGTATGCACATCTTCCACCTTAAAACCAGACTTCTCTGAGAACGCTAACCTCTTCACCCTGCCCCTAATAGTACTGCTAATTAATACATCAGCCACCCTTGTATCAAACCTTGGTACTTGAATATGACTCCAGTCAATCCCACCTTCATGAAATCCAACATTATCATCATCCCAAGTAAACTTTCCGTTCTCAATTTCTACAGAATTAAAAGCAATTTCTGTTGCCTTTTTGCCTGAAGGATTCTTAGGCGTCAAGAACTCAATAATATGTTCAAGATTGCTGAGTTTTTCTCCTTTATAACTCCTGAGTTTAAAATCCAAACCTGTTAATTTTATATCCCCAAAACCCACCACATCATTAATGGCATTATAGGTTATATGGTTGACGCTACCCTTGTTAAAACTAGCAAGTACGTTTCCTTTATGGTCATGCAATACAACATTGCGGATGATAATTCCGTTGGGCAATTGGAGTTCTAATTCTCCAATATCTACAGGTACGCCAAGGGTTTTATTAAGTATTGCGGTTACCTCTCCTCGCAGCCATTTTCTACCGGCATTTGTGTTATTGATAAAGAGATACCCACCCCCCGCCACCACTACCAATAACAGCATTACAAATAGTAACACATAAACAGGATAGCGGAGTATTTTCCAGAATTTCTTCAATAATTGCGCTTTAAAAGGTAGAAATTTGCGGCGGCCCAAAAGTCAAAATGCATACCATCATAGCCATAGAGAGCTCTTGTGATGATACCGGAGCCGCTGTAATCTCAGGCGGAAAAATCCTTTCCAACATCGTCAGTTCGCAACCCATACACGGGGAGTTTGGCGGCGTAGTGCCGGAGCTTGCCTCGCGTGCCCATCAGGGAAACATTGTAACGGTGGTGGAATCGGCGCTTTCCATGGCAAAGGTAGATAAACAGAATTTGGACGCTATAGCCTTTACCCAAGGGCCGGGTTTATTGGGTTCCCTGCTTGTGGGGGCATCTTTTGCTAAGGCAATAGCGCTGGCATTGGGCAAACCGTTGATTGCCGTTAACCACCTACATGCGCATATTGCATCGCACTTTATTGAACACCCCAATTTGCAATTACCCATGCTTTGCCTACTGGTTTCCGGTGGGCATACTTTGCTGATAAAAGTAAATACCCCCTTGCAATATGAAATTATTGGAAGCACTACGCCAAGATTATGAATTTGCCTTACCCGGGTGGGCCATTGATTGATAAATATGGCGCAACAGGCAACCCAAATCGTTACTTATTTCCTGAACCCAATATCCCAAATCTGGATTTTAGCTTTAGTGGGTTAAAGACTTCTTTCCTATATTTTTTGCAGAAAGAAGTGGCAGCAAATCCTGCTTTTGTGGAGGAGAATTTGGCAGATATATGCGCCAGCTACCAGCACCGGATTGTTACCTACCTCATACACCGATTAGAGAAAGCCTCCAAAGAAACAGGCATAAAAACCATAGGGCTTGCGGGGGGTGTGGCGGCAAACTCCTACCTCCGCCAAATGCTGCAAACCACTGCCGCCAAAAACCATTGGCAACTCCACATCCCCTCTTTTGATTACTGCACTGATAACGCTGCAATGGTAGCCATGGCAGCGCATTTTAAGTTTTTAGAAAAGGATTTTGTGGGGCAGGATGTGGTGCCGTATTCAAGGAAAAAGTAGTCAGTTATCAGTTGTCAGAAAAAAGTTTAAAGTCTAATGTTTAATGTTGGCGGTTGCCAAGTTCAGTAGAAAGTTGAACTAGGCACTCTTGCCCCTCTCCCTTTGGAGAGGGGTTGGGGTGAGGTAAGCCAACCGTAATAAGTTGTTGGTGAAAAACACGAACAACGGCGGTAGTTTTCGGTTATCAGTTGTCAGAGAAAAGTATATTAGGAATGGTTTTCATTTATTATCTTTGAAACCGATTATTGCAAGCGTGAAAGTAAAAGAAGTCTTAAAAATTTTAACTAATGATGGATGGTTTCTTGTTCCCCAAAGAGGAAGTCATAAGCAATACAAACATCCAAATAAAAATGGATTGGTAACTGTGGCGGGGCATAAGGAGTCTGATGAAATTGCAATAGGAACATTAAGGAGTATTTTTAAACAAGCGCAAATAGAAATAAGATGAGAAAGTATTTAGTAATCTATGAAAAAACTACCACAGGCTTCTCTGCTTATGTGCCTGATTTGCCTGGGGTAATTGCTACAGGAAAAACAAAAACCAGCATTGAAAAAAATATTTATGAGGCTATTCAGTTTCATATTGAGGGGTTGAAATTAGAAAAACTCCCTATCCCAAGATACACTTCTTTGGGAGAAACACTTGTATTTTCTGTTTAGGTAATTTCCGTAAAAAGTATTTTGCAAAAATGGAATTAAAGCTCCTGAAACCAGAATTATTTGATGCCTATAAAACTCAACTAAAAGTTGATTTGGAAAATGCATTTGCTACCCTGAATAGTAAGCAACCAAATGTAGATGATTTCAAATTTTATCTTGCAAATTCTGCGGTACATTCTTCAAATATTGAGGGCAACACCGTAAATTTTGATACCTATTTAAAGGTAGCAGAATTTAACCTGCATATTAAAACTAAGGAGATAAAAGAGATTGAAGAATTGATTGCGGCCTATGAGTTTGCAAGGCAAAATGATTTAACTCTTGCTAATATTTTAAAGGCTCATGAAATACTTACCCAGTCCATTTTGATAAAAAAAGAAAGAGGTAAAATTAGGCAGGTAAAAGTTGGGGTAAGGAGTGAAGGAAGGCTAATCTATTTAGCCATTGAACCCGAATTTATAAAGCCTGAATTGGAGAAACTCTTTGAAGATATTTCCCTGCTCATGAAAACTAAATTAAGCACCACGGAAGTTTTTTTTTATGCTGCTTTTATCCATTTAGTTTTTGTAAATATCCATCCTTTTGTGGATGGCAATGGCAGGGCAACCCGCCTAGTAGAGAAATGGTTTCTTGCAAAGAAGTTAGGAGAAAATGCTTGGTGCATTCCCTCAGAAAAAAACTATTGGGATAACCGCCCCACCTACTATAAAAATTTGCAATTAGGGGTAAATTATTATGAGGTAAATTATGAAAAGAGTTTACCTTTTTTGTTGATGCTAACGGAGAATTTGTAGACCCTGATGAGGTACAACAGATACACCATTGCAGATGGCAGTGGGTGGGTGGTGAAAAGGATGAAGTAGGGAAGGATTTTATAAAAAACAAAAGAAGAGGTAAGTTTGTTTCTCATAATTTAAACTAATTTAATGAGTAGCCCTGTTTTTAAACAATATCCCATTTCTGAAGAAATTAACTCAACATGTTCATTCTTTACTTCCCCCCAAAAACAAGGGGATGGTATTACTGGAAGTTTAAAGTACAATCATTATAGCGGCATCTACATTAATTTATGGAAACCTCTTGAATTTAAGGAGGGCATGACACTTTATGCCTACAGCGATAATTTCAATCACTATACTTTATACAATTTGCAAAGAAGAGTTCCTTTAGAAGATAGTTTATCCGATTCTGAGGCTGATAAATTTTTTGATGCAGAATTCATTATAATGTCAAGTGGTTATCCGTCAGTTTTTCCACAAAATGATTCCTTTACTTCTATTTCATTTGAACTTATGAATCTTTGGCATTGGTTTCCAAATGCCAAACCTAAAGTGAGTAAGCTAAAAAAAAGTATTGTAGTTTCACTCAATAGTTCTCCCCCATTCACAATAGAAACTCCCTCTAACAAACTAATTACTTTTAGCAACAACCCAGAAACAAAAATTAAAATAAAGGGTTTTGAAATAGAAAAAACTCCTAAAATAACGATTCGGTATTCTGATGGAAAAACTTTTCAGGAACTCTATAATTCAGCAAGAGAATTAAGAACTTTATTACAGCTTCTTACAGGGAGCTATTGCGCATTTACTGAAATAATTTTACAACAAAATAAAAAAACATATAGGATATATTCGACTGATGGAAATTCAGAAAATAACTTAACATGGGAAAACGATTTTTTATTTCTTGACCTTTCTACAATTCGTCGTTCTTTAAAAAAAATCATTTCAAAGTGGGAAAGTATCAATACTGAAATATCACAGGTTGTAGATATTTTAATAATGGAATACAATAACCATAATTTAAGCCCTGAGGTAAGATTCCTTAATATAGCTAGAGCCATTGAAACTTTTCATAGAAGGCGCAGACCAACAGTTAATGATAAAAAACTTGCAGCCTTAGTTAAAAAGACAAAATCTGATATTCCTGAAAAATACAAGAAGAAATTTTCAGATGCATTGTCTCACATACAGGGACCGAATCTTAGAGAAATGGTAAGAAGTTTATTTGAAGAACTAAAACCAGAAATTCAAAAAGAGTTAAATCTAGATACTGATTGGGAAGATAAATTTGTTCAATCAAGGAATTATTATACTCATTTTGGAGAACGGAGAATAAAAGTTCAACAAGGAAAAGACTTATTAAGTTTATCAAACCAAATCAGAGCAATGTTATATGCTTTAGTCACAATAGAATTAGGGGTAAATGAAAAGCATGTTGCTAGTATGCTGTGGAGACTAATCTTGGTTTAAAGAAAATAATTTGAATTTATTTATTCAAATAAACTACCTCCAACCTTTTTCACTGCATCCAAAGGGTAAAGTGGCAGCTCTAATCTTTTACCCTCAAGTATTTCTTCAACACTAACAACTTGTATTCTAGGAAGTGGTTTATTCATTACCATGCTCTTATAAATACCACACTTTTTACATTCTTCTACTAAATGTGGCATCGGGTAAAGAGTTAGTAAAATACCCATTGCTGCTCTTTTGACTTCAATGAGAAGATTGAAGTCACGTATTGTTGAGAGGTCTAGTACCTTATTAGTCTTTATACTAAAAAGAACCTCCTTACTTACTTGCTCATTCTTTTCATCTAAATCAAGTATATAAGCTGTTGCGTTAATATCACTATCACTCCTCTTATTTCCATTAATCTTTGCCCTATTATTTGAGTAGCTATGTATCATCCATTTTTCAAACTCCTTTTTTACCGTAAAGTCTGAGTTAGCAGATTCACCATAAAGGTATACCTCTATTTTATCCCTTAATCTAGATTTTAAGGTATAAAACGTACTTGAGGTAACGCCAAGGAATTCTGTCATCATATCATTATTATAGTTGCGAGTCCGTGCTGCCTCTAAAACCTGATATGGTTTTCCTTCCTTCCTATCTCCAACATAAAGTACAAGACCATTGTAATCAGACTCACTAAGTTCCTTTATAATTTTATTAAGGTTTTTCATATTTTATTTTTTTGCTAATTCTTCCTGCAATTTTACGTGAAAGGTATTGATTATCCATTGTTCTTAATTGTCAACCAAAATCTAAAGCAATAACTTGCACTTTAATTCGTCAAAAATAAATATGAAAATAATAGTAACAGGCGCTACAGGTCTAGTTGGTGCAGAGGTAATAAGGCAAGCAATATTAGATGCAGAGATTGAAGAAATAACTGCCATTGCGCGCAAGCCGTTGTTTATTCAGCACCCCAAACTCAAAACCATCATCCATAAAAATTATATGGATTACACAGGCTTGGAAGAAGTTTTTAAAAAGAACGATGCCTGCCTTTGGTGTTTGGGGATTTCGCAAACGCAGGTGAGCAAAGAGGAGTACATTAAAATTACTTACGACTATACCATTGCCGCAGCAGAAGCCATGACCAAAGCAAAGCCTGAAATGATTTTTATGTTTTTAAGCGGAGAAGGGGCAGACCTCACAGAGACCAGCAAAACCATTTTTGCCCGCATAAAAGGCAAAGCAGAAAACCAACTTATGCGGATGCCTATCAGTAAACTTTATATCGCAAGGCCGGCAGGAATCCGCCCTGTAAATAAAAACCCGAATACAGCTTTTACCAACAAACTCATGATTCCATTTTTTCCTTTTCTGGAGATGATAGTGCCTCAATTTGTAATTAAAAGTACAGTGCTGGCAAAGGCAATGTTGCATATTGTAAAACATGGCTCAGCTAACCAGATGAGTGATAATGTGGAGTTGAAGAGGATTGGGATGGGGGTGTAAAAACCTCACCTAAATCCTCTCCAAAGGAGAGGACTTTGAGCTCCGAAGTTGCTTCGTTTTGTTCTTGCCCTTCTCCTTTGGAGAAGGGTTGGGATGAGGTCCCCCAAATTAAATTCCCCTTAATCCGGCTCCTGTGCCTATCTTTGCCCCGAAAACAATTAGTACCCCCTACACCGGGGAGGAGTTTTTCAACATCTTTTTATCACAATTCCATGTCGGTTTGTAGCGTTAAGAGTTGAATGATTCAACGCCGGAATTGTTGCATATTTTATTTTAACAACTTAATATTTTAAATGAACAAATTTGAAGAGTTCGGCTTGAATAGCGCCGTATTAAAAGCTATTGGTGACATGGGATTTGAAAACCCTACTCCAGTACAAGAACAAACTATTCCCATCCTGTTAGAAGGACAAACTGACCTTGTTGCTTTAGCGCAGACAGGTACTGGAAAAACGGCAGCTTTCGGCTTGCCACTTTTGCAATTATTAGATTTTACTAAACGCACCCCACAGGCGCTAATCCTTTGCCCAACACGCGAGTTGTGTATGCAGATTACAAGAGACATTAACACCTTTGCAACCCACATGAATGGTGTTTCTATCACTGCCGTTTATGGCGGTGCCAGCATCATGAATCAGTTGCGGGACATCAAACGCGGTGTGCAAATTATAGTTGCTACACCAGGTAGGTTGATTGATATTATAAGTCGCAAACGCATTGATTTATCAGGCATCAAATACCTGGTATTGGATG
>JAPLCZ010000098.1:0-13386 GCA_026391915.1 Bacteroidota bacterium
TTTATCCACTGGAGGTATTATAGAGGCAAGTGGCAGTTTGCCAACAGGTGGCGCGGTTAAAGGATATTCATTTACCCTTCCTGAAAAAGAAGGTGATTATGTTTCAGTTGTAATCAGGCTCTATCAAGTGCGCAATGAAACATCGCAAACAGGAACTTCTTTATCTAAATTTAAAGTAAATATTGACGGAACCGAATCTGGAACCCAAGGCTCAAATATAGAATCTGACACTGGTATCTGGAAAATTGCAACTACCGGAATCCATTATTCAGGATCTGTTTCTGCACAGGTTCTAACTCACTCAACTGATAAAATCAGATGGCAACCTGCCAATAATGAACAAGGTGAAATGCAAATGATTGATGAATGCTATGGTTTGGTAGACGTAATCTTTCAATCTCAAAATGGCAAATCACTTCAAATAGAAAACGGTAAAAAAGCAAAGATTACCTTTAACATCCCAACTCATAAGTTAGCTACTGCTCCTGCCACTGTACCGCTATGTTATCTTGATAAAGTAAAGAACCTATGGGTGCAAGAAGGTACTGCAACCAAAGTAGGAAACAGCTATGTAGGTGAGGTAAATCATTTTACCTTCTGGTCAATTAATGCTTTTCAATGCACCAAAATGCTTACATTAACATTAAAAGATGCTAACGGAAATATAATGCCTAACCTGAAGGTATTTATAAAAGAATTAGTTGGCAACACTATTAATCCGGTTCCTTCATGGACTGCCTATGATGGTAAGGCAAGCGGGTATATTCCCTGTAATAGAAACCTGAGTGTAATGGTTTATGGACCTTGCAATATTAACACACCCTTTTATACCCAAAACATTGGTCCATTCAATGCCCCAACAAATATGACCATCACAATACCTACCACTACAGGCAACTGGGTAACCCTTAAAGGTAAATTTGTGTCCTGCAATGGTGCACCATTTCAATACCCTGCTAGTGGGTTATACATTAATAATGACCCATTCTTCCTGGGATGGATAGCACAACCTACCGCCTTTTTGGCATGTCCATTAACCACTTTTTCATTCACATTTCAGATATGTAGTTTTCCTCAAACAATAAAATTTTATGGAAATAATTCTGGGATAAATTCAGATACTACTTCACTTACTGTTACACAAAACGGAGTGTATGATTACGGTAATATTGCCATTTGCCCTAACCCAACCTATTATATAAAATACAAAATTGGCAATGCATCATGGAGGACAATTACGGATAGCTTAAGCTGCGATAAAGACCCATCCCTAGCCTACATAGGTAAAACAAGATTAAGAGGAAAAATTAACGCCTTTACATATGCGGATTTTTTAGTGAATAGTATAACAACTGGTACTAACATTTCCATGTTTGCCGGCCAGTTTGATTTTGGTGGAGGAGCTAATTATCATAACATCCATGGTAATTCTGTATCAGGGCAAATAACGCAATACGGGGCAGTAGGTGCAGATGTGGTAGGAATTAATTTTAACGGAGGTTATAATAATGGAGGCACCAATACCCCTATTCAAATAAAATTTAAAGTAAAGCGAACCCAATAGCTAAAGATACCCAAATTGCATTTTGTGTAAATAGGGTACACATTGAATTGCCCCGGGATTAGTTAACTCGGGGTTTTTCTTTTTTGGTAATTGAGATTTCAAATTATTCTTTTAGCTATTCATAATTCGTTTTCCCATTATCTTTGCCTTCTCCTTACTGCCACATGTTACCAAAAAATTTATTGCGGTTTATAGTATTTGTTAAGAGGCTGCCTTTCATCCGCAGCATTCCTAATTTCCATACTATCCCTGCGAATATTAGTCCTCATAATATTCGCTTTTATAAGTTATCAAACCTTGTACTTACGCTTGGTATGGGGGTACATGCCTCATGGGTTTCAATCTTTATTTATTTGGAGTTGTACAACATTGCTCTGCTGAATGTTGCAAGCGTATTGGTATATGTTTTTGCCATAGCAATTAACCGCAAAGGAAATCATTTTACCTCATCAGTAATGATGGTTCTGGAGATTGTATTTTACCAATTATTTTCAGTAAGATATTTTGGTTGGAACTCTGGATTCCAATATTACATAGTTGTGGTTAGCCTCTTCCCTTTCCTAATGCCAAGGGGTCGGTGGGCGCTTAAATTTTCCTTGATGCTGATTTGTGTTTTTACTTTTATCATTATGGATGGATATTTAAAAAATGAGATTCCATACATCAACCTCCCAATAAACTTTGTAACATTTTTCCATATCTCCAATATCATTTTTGCTTTTGTAGGGATGAATTTTTGTGTGGGATATTTCATTATTGCCATGCATGAAACGGAGGATTCCCTTGCCCTTAAAACGCAAGAATTAATTGAATCGGAAAAGAAAGCAACCCTTGGCAAATTGGCTACAGAAATGGCACACGAAATCCAGAACCCGCTTAATTTTGTCAATAACTTTTCTGAAATAAATGTGGAACTGATTAATGATTTAAATGAGGAGTTGCAACAGAATCAACAGACAGAGGAAGCTCTAAAACTTACCCAAGATTTACTTGATAATAGTGAAAGGATTAACACCAATGGCAAGCGGATTTCCAAAATTGTAAGTGCCTTACAAGAGCAGGTAGATAGTATTGAGAAGGAAGAATTGAAGCCCTGAAGGGGCGAAATATCCCAACACAGGGCGAAGCCCTGTGTTTCTTACTCCCACTTAATCTTAAACTCCTGCTTTGATAATTTTTTATCAAAGAAAACAATCCCCAACTGCAATAAATCCAAAGAAAGGCTTATCCTTTTATCTTGTGTAATCTGTTGCCAACTGTCATACATTTCTGCTGACCAATGGATGTCATCAAATACAAAAACTGACTTCTCGCTTGCCTTAGCAGCGCATTGATTAAAGTAATTGAGCATACCAATTTTGGTGTGGTCGCCATCAATAAAAACAAAATCTAAGGTATCTATTTCATTCAAAACCTCTGGGAGTCTATCCTTGAAATCTCCTTTAATAAATTTGATTTCTGGCATCCCTAAAATCAGATTTTTTTTATGGCTGTAGTTATCAAAAACAACTTGCCATAGGTCAGGGTTTTTCTCAATGGTATAAAACTTCACGCCCTCCTCATTTCCCTTTAACGCTACTGCTAAAAACATGGTGGAAACCCCGGCATTCGTACCCAATTCTAATAAAGTTTTGGGCTTAAAATGTTTTACTAATCTGAATAAAAGACTACCTGTTTTTTCAGAGATGGCAGAGGTTTCTATCTCTCCCCAAAGTTCCGTTTCCTCATTATTGTTATCCTTGAAAATCATGTCAGATTCCATGAGGTCTTCCCTATAAGCCTGCGCTATATAGTAGTCATTACTGGGTTCATTTTTCGTAAGAACATTATTATAAAGTTCAAACAAAAAAGGAGAATGAATTGAGTCTGCGCCTTTGGCGCTGAGGGAGTGCTTTAGGGCAGAAATTGCCCTAAAGACGATGGTTGCGATGTTCATTTTTGCGATTGATTTAAGTTTGTAGAACTACTATTTCATATCAACCGTTTTAGCTATTGAAAGTTTTTCTTTTATTGCTTTCATCTTTTCTTTCATCTTTTCAATTTGCCTTTCCAAACTTTGTTTTAATGAGTCTGCAGTTTTTGATTTGCTAAGGAACTCCATATTGTTTTGCAAAGTATCAATCTCCGTTTCGTATTTTTTGAGTTCAAACACCAACCTCTTTTCTTCTTGGTTTATCCGCTTGCCTGAGTCTGCATCCCCACCCCAGCTTTGCACCATAATTTTATAGGATAAAAGTTCTGCACTCTTTGCAGCATTTTTATTTTTTGCTGCTAAGTTATTGAGCACCTTATAGTATCTTTTTATAATTTTGTCTTTGTCCCTAAATGGAACAAACCCAATAGAAGCCCACTCTTCTTGTGCTTGCTTGATGTGGCTCTCAACATCACCCACTTCTTCCTGCTCGGTTAGCTCTTCAAGCCTATCCAGCATGGCTACTTTTTTCTCAAGGTTTATCACCAGTTCTTTATCCCTTTCTTTAAACTCTTCATTGATTTTTGCAAAGAATAAATCACAAGCTTCACGGAATCTTTTCCATATTTTGTCAGAGAAATTTGGCGGGATGGCACCAATCTTTTTCCACTCCTCCTGCATATCAATCACAGTTTTTCTGTGGCTGTTTAAATCTGCTTCTGTGAGCAAGGCTTCTATCTTTTCGCAAAGGGCAATCTTCTTACGGAGGTTATCTCCCTTCTCCTTTTTCATCACACGGAAGAACTCATTTTTTGCCTTATTAAAATTCTTTACCGCCGTTGATAAAGCATCTTTATACTCTGCTCTTTTATCATTTGGTAAAGCACCTATGGCTCTCCATTTTTCTACCCATTGCCCCAACTCCACATTCTTGGCTACCCAATCATTTGCTTTGGTAGCGGTGAAATTTGCTATCTCCTGAATCTTATTAAGTATCTCTGTTTTTGCCTCCAGATTTTGTTGAAGTTTGGCTTGCACTTCTACATTAAAATTATCTCTGCGTTCAAAAATTCTTGCCAATGCAGCGCGGTAAGGCACTATTATCTCCTCCAACATTTCTTTGGGCACTGGGCCAATATGTTTCCAATCCTCTTGATATTGGCGCAAAAGATTTAATGCTTCGGTGATGCTTTCTACTTTTTCAAGCCCTTCAATCTTAGCAACCATTTCACGTTTGGCATCCATATTCCGTTTTCTATCCAAATCTTTAAACTCGGAATAAAGTGAAAACTGGTCGTAAAATTTATTGATGTAGTGGTTGTATTTATTCCACAAACCTTCTACTTCTGTTAAGGGAACGTGCCCAATCTTTTTCCACTCATCTTGTATGCGGCGCACCTCCTCCAAACTGTTTTGGGTTTCTGTTCCCTCAACCAACTCCCTAAGACTTTCAAGCATCCCTTTTTTCA
Organism: Bacteroidota bacterium; assembly: GCA_026391915.1. Lineage (GTDB taxonomy): Bacteria > Bacteroidota > Bacteroidia > CAILMK01 > CAILMK01 > JAPLCZ01. The sequence continues at coordinate 4,946 of JAPLCZ010000098.1, forward strand.
TCTCAAGGTTAATGTCCTTCTTTTTATTAAGGTCATTAATATACTCAGCTCTCTTATTTTTAAAAGCGCGAAAAGCCTCATTTACCTCGCGGGTCAAGGGGTCGGATGGGAAAGTAAAATCCGTTTCTACACTTCCTTCAAGCGCCATAAATTTACCTTTAGCTGCCAACTTTTCTTCTTCAATAATCCTAAAGAATTCATTGCGGGCATTGGTAACTTTGGTATTTATATTTTTAGATTCCGGGTAATGCAAAGCCTCTTGTATAATTCTTAAAAGGTCTTTTTTCGGCATCCCTTCCACTTCTTCATGCTCTAAAATGCCGTGGTCTTCTTCCGTAGCATCTGCCACTATTGGCTCATCTATAATTATATTTTCTTCTTCAAGTGTAGCAACTTCTTCAACTACTGCTTCAGGCGCTTCTTCAATTTCAATTTTTGTTTCTTCAATCATCACCACAGAATCTTCTATTAAAGATTCTATGGGCTCATCAACCGCTGGGGCTTCTTCCGTTTCAGCAATAAATTCTTCTACGGTTTCTTCCATCACTTCCGGGATTGTTTCCGTTTCTTCGGCTATTACCACATCTTCTAGCGCCTCAATTTCATTCTCCATAGTTTCCAATAACATTATTTGTTCTTGGAATTCTGGATTATCAGGATGCTCATCTAAGAAATGTTCTAATTCCTGAATGTCATCTTTAAGGGTGTGAACATGATGTTCATGATTTTCTACTTCTACAACGGATTCCTCCATTTGCATGGGTACTTCTTCGATGTTTTCGTTTGCATTGTTTGTAACGGTTTCTTCACCGTTTTGAGTGCTTTCGTTTGTCATTTGTATATAATATTATATTCCAATTAAGGAAAGGGGTTACGTTATTACTGTGCAGTGTAATTTTGTGGCGGACAGCAAATATAAAGAGGTTTTTGCTATCCATAATAACTTATGATAAAAATTACAGAATGTCCGCGTGATGCTATGCAAGGGATACATACGTTTATACCAACGGAACTGAAAACCGAATACCTCAATAAATTACTGGCAGTTGGGTTTGATACTTTGGATTTCGGGAGCTTTGTTTCCCCCAAAGCCATCCCGCAATTGCAAGATACTGCGGAGGTGCTTGCCAGTTTGGATTTATCCCAAACCCAAACAAAACTCTTAGCCATTATTGCCAACCCACGCGGGGCAGAGGCAGCTTGCAGCCATCGTGAAATTACTTATTTGGGCTATCCTTTTTCTATCTCAGAAACTTTCCAACAGCGGAATACCAATAGAGGAATTACAGATGCTTTTGAGGATGTAAAAATCATCCAAGACATAGCATTAAAAGCCAATAAGGAACTCTTGATTTATATCTCTATGGGTTTTGGAAACCCTTATGGCGACCATTGGAATGCAGAGATTGTTGGCGAATGGGTTACTAAAATTCAGGCATTGGGTGTAAAAATTTTTAGCCTCAGTGATACCATTGGCGCTGCCCAGCCACAGGATATTTCTCCTATTTTTACTTGCCTGATTAATGAGTTCCCGCATTTAGAGTTTGGGGCACATTTCCACTCCACCCCTGCGCAACAAATGCTGAAACTAAAAGCCGCTTATATGGCAGGTGTCCGCCGCTATGATGCCGCACTTTTGGGCTTTGGCGGTTGCCCTATGGCAGCCGATGCCCTCACCGGAAACATTAATACCCTTACCCTTTTAGATTACTTAAATGTAGAAAACGAGGACACCCATATTAACTATGATGCCCTCACCGATGCCATTGAAATAGCAAGCGAGAGGGTGTTTGGGGTGTATCAATAGAGAGAGGAAAACAATTTGAAGATTTGAAAATGTGCCAATTTGAAAATGATGTATAAATACTGGCTGTTTCAAGATTGCATCTTGGTGTTAATATTTCAAAAACCCATAACTCATAACTTTCCTCCTTTCATATCCCTAATTTTGCGTTTAATTATTCATCATGAAAAAACTACTGCTAAGCCTCCTTATTCTCCTCAGTTTTTATGGGAGGATTTTTTCTCAAAACATCGATTCCCTAAACCATAAAGAAATAATTCTGCAAAGCATTGCGGACTCCATGCTGGATGGCAGCAACCAAATGGTGCGCCTCATGGCACTTAAAAAGTTTATCCCTACCCTCTCCAAAACTTTGAAAATAAAAGGGAGTATGCAATACCCTTTTGATAGCCTCCGTTTCATGAAAATGTTTACCGCGCCGGATAATAGTTTCCGCCTGTATAACTGGCTTATTAAGTTTGATGACGGCACTTTCCATTATTTTGCGGCATTGCAGTATTTTAAAAATGATAGCGTAAAGGTGTTGCCTTTCAGGGATAAAACAAAACTGCTGGATACTACTTTGGAGGAGGTGGTGCTAAACACCGATGAGTGGGTTGGCGCGCTGTATTATGAGATGGTGCCTTGCAAAATAAAAAGGCAGAAATACTACATATTGCTTGGCTGGGATGGCTTTAACCGCGTAAGTGACCGCAAGATTATGGAGGTATTTTACTTTGATAGAAAAACAAAACAGCCCAAACTTGGCGCACCGATTTTTAAATGGGGAGATAGGGTAATGACCCGTGTGATATTTTTCTTTAACGGCAATGCTACTTTGCTGCTTAACTATGTGCCCTCGCAAAAGGTATTTACGGTTGACCATCTTGTGCCACCTAACCCTTTAGCTGAGGGGAGAAGTTGGCTCTATGTGCCTGATGGCACTTATGATTTCTTTAAGTTTAAGAGGGGCAAATGGACTTTTAAAGAGGGCTTTTTTGAGAACTCAAAAGCGCCCTTAAAAGAGGCTGGTGATACGCCAGATGTGGATAGGCATGGGGAGAAGAAGTAGGGGAAAAGACCTCATCCGTCCTTCGGACACCTTCTCCAAAGGAGAAGGGAAAAAGCATGGAAGTAACTTTATCAGATTCTTGCCCCTCTCCTTTGGAGAGGGGTTGGGGTGAGGTTTCTAATGCGCCACCAACCAATTTTCTCCCATTCCGGCTTCAGCTTCTATGGGTACTTTTAGTGGCAAAGCCTCTATCATTAGTTTTTTGATGATGTGGCTTACTTCTTCTGCTTCTGTTTTGGGGGCATCAAAAATCAACTCATCATGCACTTGCAAAATCATACGGGTGGCGAGTTTTCTTTTGTTTAACTCAGCATGGATATTAATCATCGCAATTTTTATCATATCCGCCGCTGTGCCTTGTATGGGTGCATTAATGGCAACTCTCTCTGCAAAATTGCGCACCGTAGCATTGGCAGAATTGATGTCGCGTAAATACCTGCGCCTGCCCAAAAGAGTTTCTACATATTGGTATTTTTTGGCATTCTCTACCGTGGTTTTCATATAGGTTTTAATACCGGGGAACTGCTCCCAATAATTATCAATAATCTCTTTTGCCTCACTGCGGCTGATGCTAAGGTTCTCTGCCAAACCAAAAGCACCTTGCCCATAAATTATCCCGAAGTTTACGCTTTTGGCTTTGTAGCGCATCTCTTTGGTAACCTCACTTACATCAACGCCAAACACCTTGGCAGCAGTCGCAGTATGGATGTCAATCTTATTATTAAAAGCGGCAATCATCCCTTCATCACCACTAATACTTGCCACAATCCTGAGTTCAATTTGTGAGTAATCCGCAGAGATTAAAAGATGGTTTTCATCTCTTGGAATAAATGCTTTGCGTACCTCTTTTCCCTTATCACTGCGCACCGGAATATTCTGCAAATTTGGGTTGATGGAACTCAGCCTGCCTGTTGCTGCCAATGCTTGTTGGTAGGTAGTGTGCAGCCTTCCTGTTTTAGGGTTGATGAGCAAAGGCAAGGTATCCACATAAGTAGATTTTAGCTTTTGCAACTCCCTAAAATCAAGGATATGCGCCACTATTGGGCTTTTGTGCGCCAGCTTTGCCAACACATCTTCACCAGTTTGGTATTGCCCTGTTTTGGTCTTTTTGGCTTTGTCATCCAAACCCAGTTTCTCAAACAAAACCTCACCCAATTGTTTGGGGGAAGCAATGTTAAATTTAATCCCTGATTCTTTGTAAATATTATCTTCTGCCTCCACAATTTCCACTGCCAATTTCTTGGAATATTCATTCAGGAAAGCGGGGTCAATCCTCACGCCTTCCCTCTCCATATAGGCAAGCACCGGCACAAGAGGCAACTCCAATTCTTCAAAAACTTTTGTGGCATTTTGGTTAATCACCAAAGGTGCAATTTTCTCTTTTAATTGTAGGGTGATATCGGCATCTTCGGCGGCATATTCTTTAACTTTTTCCAATTCCACATCAGCCATAGTGAGTTGGTCTTTTCCTTTTTTACCAATCAAATCTGTAATGCTCACCGGGCTGTATTGCAGAAAAGTTTCAGCAAGGAAATCCATCCCGTGGCGCTTATCTGGTTCTACCAAATAATGGGCAAGCATGGTATCAAAAAAGGGCGGCTGAACTTCAATATTATAGTTCAGCAAAAGCTGCATATCGTATTTTAAATTCTGCGCAATCTTCATAGCTCCACATTCAAATACGGGTTTGAATTCCGCAATTATTTCCGCACCATTTTCAAGTGTTGGAACATAATATCCTTCACCGCTTTTGCAAGAAAATTCCATCCCCAGAATTTGCTCATTGAGGTAATCCAGCCCTGTGGTTTCGGTATCAAAACAAAACTCTTTTTGGGAAAGAAGCAGGTTGATTAACTCCCTTCTATCCTCTGCGGTTTCTACCAATTTATAGTTATGCGGCGTGTCTAAAATTGTTTTGAAGATGGTAGGTTCTGCCTCCTCTTCTTCAATAGTTTCTTCTGTATTTTTTTCTGGGGTTGAGTAGTTAAATAAATCCCCTTGGGTTTGTGTTTCTTTGGCAACTTCCGGCGAACCATGTGTGCTACCCAATACACGTGTGGTAAGAGTTTTAAATTCTAATTCTGTAAAAAGTTCTAGTACCGCCTCACGGTTTACGGGTTCTAATTCTAAAGACTTTTCATCAAATGTAATAGGGCATTCTAAATTTATTGTTGCCAGTTTTTTGGATAGGAAAGCCTGCTCCTTAAAGTTGATAAAATTCTCTTTTATCTTACCCGTTAGCTGTTCAATGTTTTCATAAATCCCCTCCATGCTGTGATACTGCCTTATGAGTTTTTTGGCGGTCTTCTCCCCTACCCCAGGCACCCCAGGAATATTGTCAGAGGCATCTCCCCATAAACCTAAAATATCTATCACTTGCAGTACATCCCTTATCTCCCATTTCTTTTTGATTTCTTCCACACCCAGCACCTCAATAGCATTGCCCAACCTTGCAGGTTTGTACATAAAAATATTCTCAGAAACCAACTGCCCAAAGTCTTTATCCGGCGTCATCATATAGGTAGTGAAACCTTCCTTTTCTGCCATCTTAGCCAGCGTACCTATAAGGTCATCCGCTTCATAGCCGTCCATTTTTATAACTGGAATATTGAATGCCTCCACCACTTTAAAAATATACGGAATTGCCTTGGATAAATCTTCCGGCATCTCCTGCCTATGGGCTTTATAATCCTCAAACATTTCATGTCTTTCGGTTTTGGCTGCGGTATCAAAAACCACAGCTATATGTGTGGGCTTTTGTTTTTGCACTACCTCAAGCAAAGTGTTTGTAAAACCAAAAATGGCAGAGGTATTAAACCCGCCAGTAGTAATTCTGGGGTTTTGGCTAAAGGCAAAAAAGGCACGGTAGATTAGTGCGAAGCCATCAAGTAGAAATAGTTTTTTTTCGTTCATAGTTTTTGAAAATTATGCGGCCATTAATTCATCCCAAAACTCCAATGCTCTGCGCAAATGCGGGATGACAATTGTGCCGCCTACAATAGTTGCCACTGAGAAAATCTCCATCATTTCAGCATCAGTAATCCCTTGGTTTTTGCACTGCTCAAGGTGGTATTTCACGCAATCATCACAGCGCAAAACCATGCTTGCCACCAAGCCCAGCATCTCCTTGGTTTTGGTAGGCAAAGCCCCCTCTGCATAGGTGTTGGTATCAAGATTAAATAATCGGTTGAGGACTTTGTTTTCACGGGCAAAGATGCGTTCATTCATCTTGGTGCGGTAGGCATTAAATTCTTCTATCTGCGGCATAGTGGGAGTTTATGTGGCAAAGATAGGGGGCAGGTGTCAGGGGATATTTGAAAATTTGAAAATGAGACAAGTTTTTAAAATGAAAATTCAAGAATTACAATTGGGATTATTATCTCCCCAACTTTATCTTGGTATAAACAAAATGGACGAACTTTTTTTGGTGGAAGATGCTCCTGAAGGCAGCTTGAATGCACTTGCTTTAGTGTATTCTGCTGCTGTGGTGGGGTACACCAAACACAAACTTCTACTCTAAAACCATAATTTCAAAAGTCCTCACCTCATCATCCCTTCATCCGCAAAGCTGTAGTGCTTTTCATTGGTAAAGATGATGTGGTCAATCACCAAAATATCTAAAGATTTACCTGCCTGTATTAGCTTTTTTGTAAGCTCAATATCTTGTTGGCTTGGTTGCAAATTGCCGGATGGGTGGTTGTGGCAAAGGATAACGGAAGAAGCCATTTCCTCCAAAGCATATTTAAAAATCACCTTAGCATCCACCACAGTTCCTGCCACTCCCCCTTTGCTTATCTGCAAATGTTTAAGCACAGTATTATTGCGGGAAAGTAGGATAATAAAAAATTCTTCATGAGATAAATCTACCAAGTGCGGGTAGAAGTATTGGTAGGCATCAAGGCTAGTAATTATTTTTGATTTTACTTCAACCGCCACATCTTTCCTGCGCCTGCCAAGCTCTAATGCCGCCACAATGCTAATGGCTTTTGCCTCACCAATCCCTTTGAATTTGGTAAGTTGTTTTACATTGAGGCGGGCTAATTGGGAGAGGTCGTTACCTACCTCTTGCAAAATAATTCTGGAGACTTCTACAGCAGATTTGTCTTTGTAGCCACTGCCAATAAGTATGGCAATAAGCTCTGCATCACTGAGTGCAGATTTGCCTTTGGTTAGTAGTTTTTCACGGGGGCGGTCATCCTCACTCCACTTATTAATGGGCAGATATTGGGACTCTGTGTACCCTTCCGCCATTGTGTAAAGCTTAAGCTAAATGCTTGATGTATTTCGAGAGCTTGGATTTATTGTTAGATGCTTTATTCTTATGAATAACGCCTCTTTTAGCCAATTTATCCAACATAGAAGCCACGCCATTAAAAAGCTTTTGTGCTTCTGATTTTGTAGTTGCTGCCCTTAGGTTGCGGACTGCATTACGGGTGGTTTTACCATAGTAACGATTCCTTAATCTTCTTGCCGCTATCTGGCGGATTCTTTTTTTAGCTGATGCGTGGTGAGCCATGTGTTATTTCAATTGAGTGGGCAAAGGTATGTAAATAATTTGGAAGTTTAAAGCAGGGGTGTTGAAATAAGATTCTGCCCCACCATTGCGTAAAGTTTTTCGTAAGGAGGATTAATCACCTATCAAAAAATACGAGGTTATAATTTTAAGCATATTAAAATAAAATATCATGAAACTCAAATTATTTCTTTTCAGCATCATTGCATTAGTTTTTGTAGCGGGCTTTACCTCTTGCAGCCATGAAGCCGTAATCCCTGAATCTCCTATTTTTAGTTTTTCTAAAAATGTACAACCCATTATTGTAGGTAGTTGCGCCCAAGGTGGTTGCCATGATGGTAGCGGTAAAAGGCTTTTCAGATTGCTTAACTACACTGATATCTCAAAGCAAGTAATAGCGAAAAATGCTAAGAGCAGTACCCTTTATCAGGCGATAACAGGGGATGGTAAAAAGCTAAAACCTGCGCCGCCACTCTCACCCTTATCTGATGAAAGTATAAAAACAATTTACCTTTGGATTATGCAGGGTGCAAAGAATAATTAGATTGGGGTATTCAGAAATCTTTCTGTAAAGTGATATAAATCACATTTCTAAAATTAATTAAGTTATAATTTTGCAACAAATTAAAAATCAAAATATCAATGAAATTGAAATCAGTTTATTTAGGCATTACTGCCTTAGCTTTTGTAGTTGGAATGGCTTCTTGTAGCCATGAACCAATCATTCCAGAATTCCCGGCTTTAAGTTTTTCTAAAGATGTGCAACCCATTATTGTGGGGAGTTGTACCCAAAGTGGTTGCCATGATGGAGGTAGTGGCAACGAAGCTTTTTCTCTATTAACCTATACTGATGTTGCAAGGCATGTGAAAGGGAAAGATGCTAAGAATAGTAAAATCTATTTATCTATCACTGGTAGTGGCGAAGATATAATGCCAAGACCTCCGCAAGCACCCCTTTCTGATGAAAGTATAAAAACAATTTACCTTTGGATTATTCAGGGTGCAAAAAATAACTAATTTCGCTGCTTTAAATTTACTATGAAAAAAACACTTCTACTCCTTTTTGTATTGGG
>JAPLCZ010000098.1:13400-17758 GCA_026391915.1 Bacteroidota bacterium
TGCTACCGAGATAAGTATGATTATCTTTATCCATCAGTAAGCACTTGTGATACTACACAAACCGTGAAATACCAAACTGACATTGTACCTATTCTAAAAGATATTTGCACCTCATGCCATAATACTTCAAATGGCAACTCAAGTGGTAGCTATAAACTTGACGCTTATGCAGAAGTAAAGATTTGTGCTGATAATGGAAAATTGGTAGGTAGTGTTAAGCACAATTCTGGGTTTAGCCCTATGCCAAAAGGAGGGGGACAGATAAACGATTGTAGTATAAAAAAAATAGAGAAATGGGTAAAAGCAGGCGCGCCCAATAATTAATCCTTAAAAAAAATATTATGATAAAGAAACTTATACTAAGCATACTTATTTCCGGGCTTTTTTTAACTGTAAAAGCACAGGATGATGACCTATTAAAATCTCTTGATGATGGACAAACAGACAAAAATAAACATGAACCTATTTCCTCAACTTTTAAGGGCAGCAGGCTTGTAAATTTCCATACGGTAGAGACCCTTGGCAAACGCACTTTGGACTTTAGAATCTCCCATAGATTTGGGAATATTAGTGATGGCTTATACAATGCCTATGGGGTGGATGGCCCTGCAAGTATCCGTATTGGGTTTGAGTATAGCTATGATGGCAAATTGGTAGTAGGTGTTGGGAGAACCAGTGTAGATAAACTCTATGATGGATTTTTGAAATACCGCTTTCTTAGGCAAACTACTGATAACTTTATTCCGGTTTCAGTAACTGCTTTAACAGGGATGAATGTAACTACTCAAAAAGACTTAAGTGCTTCTGCTACTCACCCTGATAAATATGGTTATATGACCAGCAGATTTAGTTATGTAAATCAATTAATGATAGCAAGGGCTTTCAATAAAAACCTATCTGTGCAGATTGCGCCTACGCATGTGCATTTTAATTTGGTAGAAAAACTCACTGATAAGAATGACATTTTTGCTACTGTGTTTATGGCTAGGTATAAAGTAAGTGGCAGCGTTGCTTTAACTGCTGAATATGCATTACGAATGAATACTTATTCCCTCACTCAAAATACCTATCACAACAGTTTTGGGGCAGGTATAGATATAGAAACAGGAGGCCATGTTTTCCAGATTCATGTTACCAATTCTATGGGGATTGAGGAATGCCAAAACATACCCTACACCACTGGTGATATATCAAAACTCAATTTGAAACTGGGCTTTAATGTTTCTAGATGGTTTAGTATTTAAGGATAATTTAATAGGCTATATTAAATAAAAATGCCTCGTAGTTTTTGATAACTGCGAGGCATTTTGCTGTATTGGGTTTTGCTATTTCCGAATTACTCTGCTGCCTTTTCTTCCATCAACATTCTATAAACAATACCTGCAAGGCAAGCCCCTGCAATGGGTGCTGCAATAAAGAGCCATAGTTGCCCCATTGCCCAACCGCCATCAGCAAATATTGCTTGCGAAATACTGCGTGCTGGGTTTACAGATGTATTGGTAACAGGTATGCTAATTAAATGAATTAGCGTTAATCCTAAACCAATAGCAATGCCTGCAAAACCTTTGGGGGCTCTGCTATCTGTAGCACCAAGGATAATAATCAGGAACATAAAAGTCATCACAGCTTCGGTAACAAATGCCGCCATCATGCTGTATTTACCGGGTGAGTGGTCGCCATAGCCATTGGCTGCAAAATCACCTACTGCGCCGCCATCTTTGCCACAAACAATCAGGCACAAAACCCCTGCGGCTGCTATGCCACCAAGTATTTGTGCAATGATGTAAGGGATTAAATCTTTGAAATCAAACCGCCCACCCATCCATAATCCTATGGAAACGGCGGGGTTTAAATGTGCGCCTGAGATGTGCCCTAATGAGTAGGCAATAGTAAGAACCGTTAGCCCAAAGGCCAACGAAATTCCAAGGGTGCCAATTCCTGAGCCTGCAATAACTGCGGCGCCGCAACCTCCTAGTACTAACCAAAAGGTGCCAAAAAATTCTGCTGAAAATTTTTTCATGTTTGTGTTTGTTTATGTGGGTTTTTAAAAATTTGTTTTTTGTTTTTATGAAGGCTTCGGCAAGCTCAGCCTGACAACCCTTTCATGTCGTGTCACCCTGAGCTTGCCGAAGGGCTATTTACTCATGCACCCTATCTCCCATACTTTTGTGTTTTGCATTCTTCTCTATAAACTCAATTATCTTCCCTGCTATATCTACTTTGGTGGCGGCTTCTATCCCTTCTAAGCCCGGGGAAGAATTCACCTCCATCACCAATGGGCCACGTGAAGACTGCAAAATATCAACCCCTGCTATTTGTAAATCCAATGCTTTGGCGGCGGAAATCCCTACACGCTTTTCTTCTTTGTTGAGTTCAATCATTTCTGCAAAACCCCCTTGGTGCAGATTGCTGCGGAACTCACCACTTGCGCCATTTCTTTTCATAGAGCCCACTACTTTTCCATCTACAATAAATACCCGCACATCACAACCCTTTGCTTCTTTTATAAATTCTTGTACCAGCACATTGGCTTTAATCCCAAAGAAGGCATCTAAAGCTGATTTGGCTGCGTTTTGCGTTTCTGCCAGCACTACTCCCTTGCCCTGTGTGCCCTCTAAAAGTTTAATGATTAGCGGCGCACCACCTACCTTTTTAATGAGGTTTTTGATATGATCTGGGTGGGATGAAAACGCCGTTTGCGGAATAGGAATATGTTCCCCAGAAAGAATCTGCATACTGCGCAGCTTATCCCTGCTCCTCACTATTGCCTGAGATTTAGCGGTGGTAAAAACATCCATCATCTCAAACTGGCGCACTACCGCAGTGCCATAATATGTTTTGGATGTACCAATGCGGGGGATAATAGCATCCGGTTTTGGGAGGTCATGCCCTTCATAAGAAATAGTGGGGTTGCCCTCTTCAATAATAATATTGCAATGGAGGTAATCAATTACACTTACCTCATGCCCGCGCTGTGTGGCAGCCTGCACCAAGCGGCTTGTGGAGTACAGATTTGCATTGCGGCTCAATACATATATCCTCATGGCTTTGGTTTTTTTATATAGTTGAGTGATAAATTTATTTTAGATACATCTACCAAATACTTCTCTTGCAAAAACTTTCTGCCAATTAATACGGGGCAATCCATTTTGCTGCGGTCTGCCAAAGAAAGTTCTATGTTGCGGAGCTTTTGGAAGAGCAATACCTTGGTGCGAATTACGTATCTTTTCTCCCCATTGCCAGATGAATTTTTGATGAACTTTTCTTTAAGCAATGGGCTCTCTTGGCGGCGGCTCTTCTTGCCATCTTTTAATAGGAAGGATACAAACTTCTCCCCATTCCTCTCTACCAATTCGGCCTTTTTGCAATGGAGTGCGCCAGTGTATGCGCCTGTATCAATCTTGGCTGATACGCCATAGAGCCCCAATTCAGGGAAATCCAGCTTCTCTTTTCTGCCCAGTGTTTTGCGTTTCTTTTCCTTCATAGGGTTGCAATATTGCAACAATGATTGGATGCATAAAAACTTATGGCTAAAAAGATTCTCACAATGGTGGTATAAGTGTTAAGAATGGGATATTTCTTATTTGGATTTTTAACAGAAAAACATTAAGTTTGTTCTATAAACAATTTAAAAACAATACATATGAAAAAAATTCTACATCTAAATTTAAAACCAATAATTGGTTTTTTCAACCCACTTCTATTTGTTCTTTTAATGCTTTTTGCTACCAATTCTTTTGCAGGGTACATAAAAGTTGGTCCGGCAAGAATCATTTGTAATGGAGAATCTGTACAATTAGGAGAGGCAGCCATTAAAGGCAACACCTACACTTGGAGTAGTAACCCCTCTGGTTTCAGTTCCACTTTAAGTAATCCAATGGTTACCCAAACAGCAAACACTTGGTATTTTCTTACTGAAATGGACAGCGTATCAGGCAAAACTGCTACAGATTCTGTTTGGGTTTCTATTGCTACTCTTACTGCAAATCCTACTTTTAGTGGGAGTACCAAAATACCTGTTAAAAATAATGATGATTCTCTTTACTCTAATGTTTCAGGGGTTTATCCAAGTACTGCATCTTTAAGTTATTTATGGTCAATTTCTCCTAGCTTTAATACGACTGGCGGAAGGGTTGCTAAGATTAATGATTCTATTGTAACCAATCCAACTCATATTCAAATAACAACAGCAGGTTGCTATGATATTACCTTAACCATTCATGCTACATTTACTGAGAATGGAAATTCACATACATGCACTACCGCTTTTAATAAACCCAAACTTATTTGAGTTGGAGGGATTTCTGGCTTTAAGGACATTTCATACATGGAAAGTCCTCTACAAATTTACCCAAACC
>JAPLCZ010000098.1:17767-19577 GCA_026391915.1 Bacteroidota bacterium
GTAAAAGAAAAATCTAACCTCAAGATTATCTCTGCGGATGGAAGAGTGGTTTATAATTCTCCAAATTTTATAGGAGAAAAGATTGACCTCAGCGGATTGAGCAAAGGGGTTTATTTCTGCCAGATTATTTCTGAAAAGGAAGTTAAAACCCTTAAGGTATTGCTAAAATAAAATGCAGGATTGATTAATAAAAAAGGCTACTCAAATTGAGTAGCCTTTTTTGTTTTCAGGTAAATACCTAATTACTTACAGCACATTTTGCAGGCAGTTTTGCCACCTTTCTCTGCGTCCTTTTTACTCATGTTTACCATCTTGCCTTTGCATTTACCTAATGCACCGCAAGTTTTTTTAGCGTGATAAGCCGTTGAACCTTTGCTATCGCAACATACCACTTCTGTTGAGGTTTTAGCATCTTTCTTAGCCTCAGTTTTGGTTTCTGTTTTGGTAACAGCTTTAGTTTCTTTTTTAGTACCCATCTTTTCGGTTTTCACCTTAGTGGTTTTGGCGTCTTTGTCTTGCGCATTGGCAAGCGAAAAAACAAATACCAAAGAGAGGATTAATGCAACTTTCTTCATGATTTTGTGTTTATTTATTTGTTGTTAAAATTGTTTTTTATACTGATTACGCCCCACTTTAAACTTTAAACATTAAACTTTCAACTTCTATCAACCCTTGCTGCCAGCAAATAAAGCACTGCCATCCGTATGGCAACGCCGTTTTCCACTTGGTCAAGGATGATGGAATACTCGGTAGAGTCCGCCACGTTAGAGTCAAGTTCCACCCCCCTGTTTATAGGCCCAGGGTGCATAATAGTGATGGGTTTCCCAATCTTTTGCAGCCTATCAAGGTTAATCCCATACGCCATAGAATACTCACGCAAGGAGGGGAAATATCCGCCCTGCTGCCTCTCTAATTGTATGCGTAGCACGTTTGCCACATCACACCATTCCAAGGCTTTATTTACGTTATACTCCACCTTTACCCCCAGCGATGCAATAAATTTTGGGATGAGGGTTGGGGGGGCGCACACCATCACCTCTGCCCCAAGTTTTGTTAAAGTAAATATGTTGGAGAGTGCCACCCTGCTGTGCAAAATATCCCCAATAATAGCGACTTTTAATCCTTCTATTTTGCCATGCTTTTCGCGGATGGAGTAAGCATCCAGCAGCCCTTGGGTGGGGTGTTCATGCGTGCCATCTCCGGCATTTACAATAATGGCATTTACGTTTTGCGCAAGGAAGTTTGCCGCCCCCGGGTTGGGGTGCCTCATCACAATCATATCCACTTTCATGGCTATTACATTATTGATGGTATCCAGTAAAGTTTCGCCTTTGGTTACTGAAGAAGTGGATGCGCTAAAGTTGATAATATCTGCCGAAAGTCTTTTTTCCGCAAGCTCAAAAGAGAGGCGTGTGCGGGTAGAATTCTCAAAAAAAGCATTCGCAATAGTGATGTCCCTAAGCGAAGGAACCTTCTTTATTGGGCGATTAATAAGTTGTTTGAAATTGTCGGCGGTTTCAAAAATAAGAGCTACATCCTCATGTGTGAGGTATTTGATTCCGATGAGGTGCTTAACGCTTAAGCCGGTCATTTAAATGGCAAAGTTAGGGGATGGGGAGGCAATTTGAAAATTTGAAATTAACCACAAACATCTCAATGATAAAAAAAATCGCCACAGATTCACAGATTAAAATCAAACTTAATCTGTGAATCTGTGGCGAAATTCTTTATGCATTTGTGAAAAGCCTTAGTGTACTTTGTGGTAAGAGAAAAACCCCTAAATCCCCTAAAGGGGACTTGCTCTCCGATG
>JAPLCZ010000033.1 GCA_026391915.1 Bacteroidota bacterium
GAACAGGTATGCGTGTGGTGTATGAAATCAAACGTGAAGCGGATGCCAATGTGGTGCTTAACATGCTTTACAAATACACACAACTTCAAAGTTCTTTTAGTGTAAATAATATTGCTTTGGTAAAGGGGAGGCCTGTGGCTCTCAACCTAAAAGATATGATTTTGCACTATGTTGACCATAGGCATGAAGTAGTAATTCGCCGTACCAAATATGATTTGGCTGAGGCAGAAAAGAGGGCACATATATTAGAAGGTTTATTGATTGCCATTGATAATCTGGATGAGGTAATTGAAATTATCCGTGGCTCTAAAACCCCAGACGATGCAAGGGATGGTTTGGTATCAAGATTCAGTCTTTCTGAACTTCAGGCAAAAGCCATTCTTGAATTGAGATTGCAAAGACTTACCGGACTTGAGAGAGATAAAATCAAAGCAGAATATGAGGAGTTGATGAAGCAGATTACGTACTTGAAATCTATCCTTAATGATGAAGTTTTGAGAATGCAAATCATCAAAGATGAAGTGATTGATATCAAAAAGAAATACGGTGATGAACGTAAATCTGAAATTGTTTACGCAGGTGGTGAGTTAAGCATGGAGGATATGATTGCCGCGGAAGATATGGTAATCACAATTAGCCATCTTGGATATATTAAGCGTACTGCACTCAGAGATTACAAACGCCAAAACCGTGGAGGAAAGGGGTCTAAGGGAGCCAACTCCAGAGATGAGGATTTTATTGCTCAACTTTTTGTTGCCAATACCCATAGCTATATGTTGTTCTTTACACAGATGGGTAAATGCCATTGGATGCGCGTTTACGAAATCCCTGAGGGCAATAGAACCACTAAAGGTAGGGCGTTGCAAAATGTAATTCAGATTGATAAAGATGACCAAGTAAAAGCATATCTTGCTGTTAAAAACTTAACAGATGAAGAATACTTAACCAAGAATTTTGTATTCTTCTGTACTCAAAAAGGTACTATTAAAAAGACAGCGCTAGAGGCATATTCACGCCCACGCCAAAAAGGAATCATTGCCATTAATATTGAAGAAGGAGATACTCTATTAGATGCCGTATTAACAGATGATGAATGTGATGTGGTGCTGGCTACCAAATATGGTCAGGCGATTCGTTTCCATCAGCATAGGGTGAGGTCAGTAGGAAGAAATTCTACAGGAGTTATTGGAGTAAGGATGGATGAGCCCGATGATGAAGTGGTAGGTTTGGTAGCTATTAAAGATAAAGATTCTACTATTTTAGTGCTTTCAGAAAAAGGATATGGTAAGCGTTCTGAGATTGAAGATTACCGCATCACAAACCGTGGAGGTAAAGGAGTTAAGACATTAAATATCACAGATAAAACTGGCAGATTAGTTGCCATCCTAGAAGTGAAACAAGAAAACGATTTAATGATTATCACCAAAAACGGAATCCTTATTCGCATGGCAGTAGATGACATCCGCAGCCAAGGCAGGGCAACCCAAGGAGTTCGTTTAATTAAGATAAGTGAGAAAGATGAAATTGCTTCCATCGCCAAAATTGATAAAGTGGAAGAGGAGGAAGAAGAGGGTTTGATTGATGGCGAAACAACAGAAATTACTGATGTTACAGAGGCACCAACAAATGAAACAGAAAGTACTGAAACCAATCCTGAAGAAAATGAGGACACTGAATAAATTAATTATTGCAGCTATTGCAACAACTTTAGCAACGGGTGTGTTTGCCCAATCAAGCAAAGTAACCAGCGCATGGAATTATTGGCGCTATAAAGAGTTGGATAAAGCTCAGAAATCTATTGATGAAGCCGTAAAACATGAGAGTACCATGAATGAGGCTAAGACATGGCATTACAGAGGAAAAATATATTATGATATTGCCAAAGGTACTAAGCCTATAGTTAAAAACTCTAGACCAGTAGTCGACCTTAGGCCAGTAATAAAAATGACCAAGACTGGAAATGTGTATGAAGTACCTGGCAAAATAAATGGCTTAGAATTACATTTTATTTTTGATACAGGAGCAAGTGATGTTAGTATTTCACTAACAGAAGCCCTATTTATGCTTAAAAATCATTATATAACTGAAGGGGATTTTTTAGAAAAAGAATCTTTTAAAATGGCAAACGGTGATATTGTAGATGGTACGAAAATTATTATTAAGAGTCTCGAAATAGGTTCTCTTAAAATAAATAATGTTGAAGCTTCTGTAGTTCATACATTATCAGCACCAATATTATTGGGACAAAGTGCTTTGGAAAGATTTGGAAAATTTACTGTTGATTACGCTAATTCAACCCTCACTTTTGATGACGTAAAAACCACCAATTCTAACACAGGAAATGACTTAGTTTATGTAGATGACTCTAAGTCGGGGTTCAAAAACCTAAGTCCAGACCCACTTTGGGAGGCTGCTATTTCCTTCCAAAAAGTATTGGAATTGGATGTTAAAAAAAAGGATTTTGCCCCAGAGGCTTTAGTATTTATTGATGAGATTTACCGCATACAATACAATAAAGGCGCTGATGAATACCAAAAGAAAAACTATGGCGAGGCAGTGAAATACTTTGAGAGATTCTTGCTTTTAGGTGATGCCCTTGGCAAATATACCGGCAAACCTGCAGTGGATACCGCAGTTTTATTTTATACTGGTAACGCTGCCAACTTCAATAATGATTTTGCCAAAGCAAAAGAATACTACAAAAAATGCTATGACCTCAACTATAAAGAGCAAGCATTGTACTTAAACTATTCGGAGCTATATACCAAAGACAACGATAATGTTAAGGCAATGGAAATCCTTGACAACGGGATGAAATATGCTACTGATAAAAAGGCAATTGCTGCCCAACGCCTAAATATGTTAGTGAAACTTGGCAAGACTGACCAAGCTGTGGATGAAGGCAAAAAAGCCATTCAAATTGACCCTGAAAATATCAGTTTGTATATAGCTTTAGGGACTTTGTATCAATCTTTAAAAAGAGAGAAAGATGCAGAGGGTATTTACAACCAGGCCTTGGTAAAAGAACCTGATAATTTTTATGTTAACCACTATGCTGGTTTAAATTATTACAATATGGGCGTAGGTGTTTTTGAGCAATCAGAAAAGCTAACAGATATGAAAGCCATTACCAAAAAGGAAGACGAAGCCAAAGAGATTTGGAAGAAAGCAATACCATTATTGGAGAAAGCTATGAAAGTAAAACCCGAAGAAAAGGATTCTAAAAAGTATTTGATTGAACTCTATGCCCGCACAGGAGATGTGGACAAAGCAACCAAGCTTAAAGAGAGTAAATAGATTCTATAATTTAAAAAGAGAGGAGATGAATTGTCTCCTCTCTTTTTAAGCACATTACTTAACATAATATAAATTATAAAACAAATCTATTTTCAGTTATATTATAATTTGAGCCTCATTAAGCAAACAAGTCATTTCTAACTTCCCCTTTAAAAGGGAAGCGATACTCCACTCTATACTGTTCAATAGAGTAATCAAGCTTGCGAATAACTAAGTCATTACAAGTAAATTCTAAGTTAAAATTTTTGTCTTTTAGATAATCTAATGCAAACATCATTTCTTCTTCTGATAACTCTCTAGCTATAGTCATATGAGGAACTCTGACCTTTCCTTTTTGATTAGGTAGTTTATTGTTATGAAACTCTTTCAACATCCTTCTTAATACCTTATTTGATTCTTCATCCGGTGCAAGAAATAAAGTTTTTGGAGGAAAGGCACTAAAACTATCAAACCTAATTTCAAAGGGAATGAGATGATTACAAAATTTATTGATATAGGTCTTCCATGAACATAACTCCCTTTCATTAGCCCAAAAAGTATTAAAGGTCATGTGAGCTTCTGAATTAATACTAGCATAAGAATTGATAACTTTTCTTAAATCCTTTTTAATTAGACTGACATATTCTACTATGTCATCTTGGGGGCAAATTGCTACTGAAAATTGTTCTCTTAACTCCATATTCTTTTGATTTCAAGTATCAATTAAAAAAAGAGACCCGTCCTGCAAGCAGAACGGGTCTCACCCTAAAAACTAATGCCTATGAAAACATTAATCAGTCTTTAACTCCAGAATATAATACTTATGTTGTCCGGAGGGCAGATAACCTTCAATCATTATCCCGCCTTTTTTATCTTTTAAATTTTTATAAACATCACCAGGTGAGTAAACTCCGTTTCTATCAACACTTGTAATAATAAATCCTTGTGGTATCCCTGACTCCTTAAACTTCCCTTTCTCTACCGTTTTCACTACTACTCCGTTTCCTATCTTTAGTGGTGTTTTTTGTTTTTCTGTTGCTATTTCCAAAGATGCTCCCAGTAATTCTTCTAGCTCCTTAGAGGCGCTAACAACTTTACCAGTCTTGCCATCTTTGTTGCGCAAAGTTACTGTAAACTCTTTTGAATTTCCAACTCTATCAACAATTATTTTTACTTCATCTCCGGGGCGGTGTCTGCCAATTTGTTCTTGCAGAGCTGATACGCTGTTAACTTCATGCCCACCAACATTTGTTATCACATCACCTTTTTTTATTCCTGCAGTTTCTGCAGCACTATTATCGTTTACATCAATAATATAAATTCCTTTTACGTTTTTCAGACTTTTCTCTTCAGCAAGCTTAGCATCCACATCTCTAATATTTACGCCAAGAAAACCACGTTGCACCTCACCAAACTCCACAATGTCATCCATTACTTTTTTCATAATGTTTACTGGCACCGCAAAAGAATATCCTGCATAATTACCTGTTTGGGAGGCGATGGCAGTATTAATCCCTATGAGTTCCCCTTTGGCATTTATTAAAGCGCCACCACTATTCCCAGGATTTACAGCAGCATCAGTTTGTATAAAAGATTCAATAGATGAGCCTCCTCCAAGCAGATTTATATTTCTGCCTTTGGCACTGACAATACCTGCAGTAACAGTAGAAGTAAGATTAAAAGGATTGCCAACGGCAAGCACCCATTCCCCTACTCTCACATCATCAGAGTTGCCAATTTTTACAGCTTGTAAGCCCTCTGCATTTATTTTAATGAGGGCAATATCAGTGTTGGGGTCTCTGCCTACCACATCTCCTTTAAAGGAACGCTTATCATTAAGCACTACTTCAATTTCATCTGCATCTGCCACCACATGATTGTTAGTAATGATATATCCGCTTTGAGAAATAATTACACCTGAACCAGATGCCTCCTGCGGACCTCTTGGCATCCCAAATCCATCACCAAATAAATCAAATGGGCTTTGTGGTTTTTGATTTTGTTGGGTCTTTTCCTTAGTACCCATTTTAGTTTTGATGTGAACCACAGTAGGAGTAACTACCTGAGATACCTCAGCAAAATCAAAACTGGGCACATTGATAGTTTTAAATTCATAACCAACTTTATGGGCATTGTTAAAAAAGGAATTGTTGCCGCCTGATTTGCTCTCTAAATAATGGTAAGCGCTTACGCTTAGCAAACCTCCTATGGCAGCGGCTGCTACAAGGGTTGTAAAATTTTTAGCTTTCTGCATATCTTTGTACTTTATTTTTTGTTGCGTCGGATTTTACAAACTCAATGCCATCAGAATTTTTGAAAACCTGTAACAAAATAAAGCCTTTGCCGTTCACCTTTCTCTCAAAAAAAGCATTAAACAACATTCCGCAAGATGTTCAATAAAATTAGCCTCTCAGATGAAGCTATCATAGAAAGCATCCGAAGCGGGAACCAAAAAATGCTTGTGCTTTTATACAAAAGGAATTATCCAATAATACGTGGCCACATACTTAAAAACAGCGGTTTTGAAGCTGATGTAGAAGATGTGTTGCAAGAAACTTTAGTGGCATTGTGGCAGAAATTATCTGACAAAAATTTCACTCTTACTGCCAAACTAGACACCTTCATTTTTGCTATTGCCAAAAACCATTGGCTAACCAATCTCCATAAAAAAAGGTTTACTGTACTGCATGATGGCAGTATAGAAATTAAGGATACAATTTCTGTTGGGGTGAATGAAGAAATGCTCTCTAAACTGGCTGTATATATGAAGCAACTCTCAGAGGTGTGTAGAAACATTTTGCACTTTTATTATTTTGATGATTTAAGTATGGAGGACATTGCCCAAAGGATGAACTTTGCCAATGCAGATACTGTAAAAACTAAAAAATACCAATGCAAAAAGAAGTTGGAGGAGATGGTGAAACAACATCATAGCCTTCAAGATTTTTTATAAAAGATGAGTAAGGCTAACCAACATAACGAAGAATTGATTGAGCAATACCTTGCAGGTAAAATGACTGCGGAGGCGCGCCTACAATTTGAAGAAATGGTTGCCAATGATGAAGCCCTGCAAAAAGAATTGGAATTTCAACGATTGGTGGTGGGGGCAATGCAAGAAAGCAGGAGGGAAGAACTCATTAATTTTATAAAAGACAATATTGATGAGGATAAGGCTATGCCCATTTATAAAGGAAGGATAATCTGGAGCCTCAGCGCTGCGGCTTGCATTGCTTTATTGATTTTTTTCCTCAGTGAGCCAGGGACTTTTCAGGAAGAATACCAACACACCAAAAAGAAAATTTTATCCTATAACCCATTTATAAAAGGTGAGAAAACTGAGGCAGATTCTGTGGAAGAAACCACAACCACAAAATCAAATAGCGGGGCATTGGCAGATAGGAAAGAGGAATCCGTTTCAGACTCTATTTTAATGGATGGCAGACATATTAATGAACAAATTACAGCCGCTGATGGTGAGCCGGATTCTACCCTCTTAAGTTATACTACCACTGTTGGGGGTGCACTAGATAAATCAGGGAAACTAGCCGAAGAAAAACCTCTGGAAAGAAAGAAAGCAGAAAGCTTTGATGGCTATGATGGTGACATCAGCCAAACCCTCACCGACTCCGAAAATGTATTATCAGAAAAAATGGTGATGGATACACAGGTTTTTGCGATTGTTATACCCACACAGGTGGATGAGATGGGCAATAATTTCCAACAGAATAACGAGTATTATTCAAACCAAAAGAAACAAACCACAAGAAGCATCCCTGGGACTGTTGATAATAACACATATAGGGGTAATGAAAACGACAGAAACCGAGGCATGGCTGGTGATACCAAAACTAAGAACTCACCACAGAAAGATACTCAGAAACAAAAGTCGGATGATGCCAATAAAAGTGATAAAGATAAAATCACTTCCCTTAGTATAAAAGTGGAGTTTTGGGAATCTCCTATTCATTTTAAAGGGTATAAGTTTTTTAGAAATAAACTCCTGCTTTATGGCGTTAAGGAATCGGAATTTATGAAGGTGTATAGTTATGAAAACAACTACTACCTCAAAACGGCAAAGGGTGTTTACCTGCTTCGTGAGGAAAATATCTTCAACTCTTTTGCCCCTGTAAAAAACAGCATACTCTTAGAAAGGACTAAATAAATATGCAACTCAACTTTAGCAAATACCAAGGCACGGGCAATGATTTTATCATGATTGATGACCGCGAAAATCGTTTTGACATCAACAATAAAACATTGATTGCGCACCTTTGCCACCGCCGTTTTGGTGTGGGTGGTGATGGCCTCATCCTCCTTAGAAACCACGCAGACTATGATTTTGAGATGGTTTATTTTAATGCCGATGGCAGGCAAAGCAGTATGTGTGGCAATGGAGGTAGATGCATTGTTGCCTTTGCAGGAGAGCTTGGTGTAATTGAAAACCAAACCCGTTTTTTAGCCATTGATGGCGCACACAAAGCCTCTATTATTAATGATGAAGTCTCTTTGCAAATGCAAGATGTAATGGCAATTGCTGAGGAGGACAGCAACTACATCCTCAATACCGGCTCACCGCATTTTGTGAGTTTCTTTAATGATATTGACACCTTGAATGTGGTTGAAAAAGCCCACCAAATACGCTATAGCCCTAAGTTTAATGCAGAGGGAATCAATGTAAATTTTGTGCAGCCTATTAGCTTGGAAGAAATAAAAGTGCGCACTTATGAGAGGGGTGTGGAGGATGAAACTTGGAGTTGCGGCACTGGCGTGGTTGCTAGTAGTATTGCCTATTGGCTGCACCATCACAGCCATATTAAGCATGAATTTGCTATAAAAATTGCCACCCCCGGCGGCAGACTTGCGGTGAGTTTCTCACCCAAAGAGGATGGAAGCATCCGCAATATTATACTTAAAGGTGGTGCTGCAAAAGTGTTTGAGGCATCCATAAATATTTAGGAATTGGCAACCCCAACCTCTCCCTTAATTAGTGTTATAATGCCTGCCTTTAACGCGGCAGAATTTATAGGTGATGCCATAGAAAGCATCCTCAACCAAACGGAGAAAAACTTTGAACTCATTATTATTAATGATGGCAGTACAGATGCCACCGAGGAGGTGGTACTCTCCTGCCCTTCTCCCCAAATTATCTACCTAAAAAACGAAACCAATTTGGGCAATAACGCCTCCCGAAATATTGGCTTCCAACACGCCAAAGGGGAGCTAATTGCCATTGCTGATGCTGATGATATTTCCCTGCCGCATAGGCTGGGGGTGCAGGCGGCTTTTATGCAGGCAAACCCCAGTATTGATGTATTGGGCGCGGGTATTACTGAGTTTGAGGTGGATTTATGGCGCACTCTCCTCTTCCCGCAAAAGCATGAGTACATTGCCCCCTCCCTCTTCTTTAAAAACCAGATGGCGCAGCCTAGTCTTATGCTGCGCAAAAGCAGTTTTGCAAAACATAATTTGGCGTATGATGCCGCATGGGAAAACATGGGTGATTACGAACTTTGGTATAAGGCGGCAAAGGCGGGTTTGCGCTTTGCCAATTTGCAGGAGGTGCTGGTGAATTACCGCCTCTCCCCCACCCAAATTAGCACACAAAAAATAACAGACCGCAACCAAAAACTTAAGCGCCACCTTGCCTTGCGCCTGGCGGATTTAGCCATAGAATTACCTGCTCCTGATTTGGATTTGCTGCACCTCTTTTTGCGCAACCGCATTGCCCTTACCTATGCAGATTACCACCGCCTTTTAACTATTTTAAAAGAGATAGAAACCCAAAACCGCAAAGCCAATTTGTTCCCCCATACCCATTTTAAAGCCCCCCTACTTTACCACCGCCTGCGCCTAAATAAATACTACCACCTTGAGGCGCAAAAAAGCAATGCCGCCTTTTTTTCATCTTCTGTAAAATCTATTTTAAAGGCGGGGGTTGGGGCGTTTATGTTGTTTAATAAAGAACAGATGGGGTAGGGATTTAGTTATTTGGGATAAATACAACGAATGGGAGATTCCATTATTGGATCATTTGTAAAATATGGAACAGCTCTACATCCAAACATTTTATGTTTAATAATTACCTCTGGAACTGTCACCCCAACCATCACCATTCTTGGTATCTCAATTTTAGTCATGGGGACTTTTGCACCCTCCTTTTTAGGGATTATTTTTTTAGATGATGCCACAGGATCTACAGGCTTGCCTTTAGTGGTTTGGGCATTTGCCTTTGGCGTAAAAAAGCAAAGGCTACAAAAAAATAAAGCTATCAATAATAGTGTTTTCATTTTTTGGTATTGACGGAAGGTTTCCTTCTTTGGTTAGACAAATATAGCGAAAAGTTAGAACCCTTGAATTTAGCTTAATGAAAGGTTAAATCTTTCGCCCACATCTTCAAATCTTTTCATCATCACATCTTATAATCTACAAAGGCTGCATAATAAATTCCTGAGGGTTTTCCCGTGCTATGGCATCCATCCACGGGGCAAGGGTGGCTTGGGTGCTGGCGTAGAGTTCGGCTTCGTGCTTTTCTTGCTCTGTCATAAAAAAATCGGTACCAAAAAGTACTTTTCTTGAGAGGGGTTTGCCGGCATTATCCTTCGCCAGTAATAGTTCTGTTATCACCCTTTGCAACACCACATTTTTTTCGGGTGGCACGCCTTTTTGTTCAAAATCACTAAGGGTATAAGATATATCTGTGTAGATATTTGGGTGGGCTTTCATTACCTCTATGGTGTAATCAAACCATGTTTTTTTGCCATTGGGGAAATCATCCGCCTTTAGCAAAGTTTCGTAAGCCTTTTTATCTTTAGCATTAATTTTTGTTCTATCAATCT
The DNA here is from genome assembly GCA_026391915.1 of Bacteroidota bacterium. Classification (GTDB taxonomy): domain Bacteria; phylum Bacteroidota; class Bacteroidia; order CAILMK01; family CAILMK01; genus JAPLCZ01. Next base: position 10,113 of record JAPLCZ010000033.1, read on the forward strand.
CACTGCTGCCACCAATATGGGCAATGCAAATTTTGAGGTTAGGGTATGCCTTAGCCAGTGGAATATAATTTTCTGGATGCCCAAAAAGGTCGCAGGCAAAGTCGTTATCTCCGTTATCAGAGTTTTTAATCCACCCATCTTCTTCTCTAAACCTTTTTATCCTTGCATAAATTCTATCTTTTATACCTTCATCATCCACAAAAGGAATCATTTTGGGGGCATCAGGAATCAGGTTTTCAATGGCATTGCCCACGTATTGATTTCCTACCCGGGTGCAGTGTGTCATCACGGGGATATTGTGGGCTTCGGCATATTGATAAAGCTCATGCAGCCTTGCATCAAAAGGGAAATACCCAAGGGCAGGATATAGTTTTATCCCACAGAAATAGGGGTAGGTTTTGCCATCAACCTTTAGTCCCGTTTCAAAATATTTTTTAGCCCAGTTCAGCATGTCTGTTCCAGACTTATGACGGGGGTCCACCCCTAAAAATGGAAAAATATTATGGGGATAGAATCTCTTTATCTCCATCACCTTTGCCAGTTGGGTTTCAAAAGAAATCATACGTGCTGATGATGGTTGCGAATCCATATAATCCATGTTGAGGGTAAGGGCAATAATGCGAACTTGAGAGTCAGTTATTTTGCCGGCAGCTAAGGCAATTTCAAACACCTCTTTTTGTGAGTTTCGTGTTCCAATATCAAGGAATGAAATCATCTTTTGGGCAGTGCCGCGGTTCTTATCTTTACTAACAGCCCATGCTAAAGTGCGCACTAAAAATTTGCCTACTTTGGTCTCCAAACCTTTTTGTATTAGTGGTGCATTTTGCCTGATGAATTTGGGTGCAAGAATCCTAAGGAATCTATCTGGTATGCACTCATCATTAAAGATATGTATGTGTACGTTGGTGAAGGGATTTGCCATAATTATTCTTTGTCTTTAGAGGGTTGAGGTTTAGCACCGCTGCGGCGGATGTTTACTAATTTAATCATCATATCAAACCAAAAGGGCGCGCCAAAACTTAGTGCCACACCGCTGATGGAAATGCCTAAAATATACCAGAACAAATTCCACCACGTGGTGCAATGATTTCGGTAATCAAGGTAAGCTTGCAAGCCTGGCCCTTTTTTGTGAGTGCATTTTACATTGCAACCACAGCCCATGAGTTTTTTCTTCCAGCTCCAACTTAGTGGAGCCGTTTTGGTACTCCACCCAATGGGTATATTTAAGGATGCTGCTATGCCAAGCAGGCTATCCGTTTGTGAAATTGTTTTGGCAGAAATGGAATCATTTATCAACACCATTTTTGCTTTTTTGGTAATGAAATTGGAATCTAGCTTTGCCAATTTGGTTTTGATAATCGGGTCTTTAAGGTTCTCTTTTAGTTTAATGCTATCAATACCACTAGAAATGACTTTCAGCAAAACACCATTATCAGATTTTAAAGAGTCAGCAGTTTTTTGGTAATTATCTGCAACTTTTTCTGCGGTGGCAACAAGGCTGTTTCTAAGAGAATCATCCATACTGATTACTTTTACAAGATGTAGGCTATCCACATTCAGCAGCAGTGCAACCAAAAACCCAAACACATATTGTTTGCGTTTTAGTTTGGCTTTATACCAGCCCCCTACCCTCTCCATATAATCGTTATACCATATTTCAAGATTCTTTTTTAAGGTAGGATAGTCTAACACTTTTTTGCCATCCACATCCTTTACCATTGATTTATCAATAAAGGATTGCAGAGCATCTTTTAGGGGAGAAGTATTCATGGCTTTTACAGCTACCTGAAATCTATCTATCACATTTTCGGGAGGAGAATCTCCCTCCAATTCATATTGTTTTCCTTTATCATTTGTTTCACTCAGCCTAATCTTTTGGGTATGGATTGCCTGCGCTGCCATCACATCTACAAACGCCTCTGCAAACATGGATGAAGAAATATATTGTGGCAGCCTGTTACTCTCTGGGTTTTTTAATCCGGCAATCATGTGGTGGTTATAAAACAAGGCGCCATAATCAAGATTCAGAGAATCTTTAAGCAATTGGTTGATGGCATTTTGCAACATGGTTTGCCGCGTTCTGCGTTTGCTGTTCCACCACTCAATTAATAACGAAACAAAAATGCTAAGTAAGGCATAAATAAGTGTGAGGGAAATCAACACTTCAATAATACTACTTTGGGTAATATTTTTCATGGTTCTGGGTTTTTGAAAATGATATTGCAGGACGAAAGTAGGTTTAAGAATTGAATATTCTTAATTCAATAATATTTTTAATCATTCAAAAATATACTTACTCCACTATCCGTCATTAGCGCAAACCAACCCATGAAAATAAATCTTTAGGAAACTTTGGAATTGATTTTTGTTTCCATAGTTTTGCACCATGATTTAAATCATTGTAAATCTCACCAAAACATCCCACAGATGATAAACGCTAATAAAAATTTCTTAAAACAACTGACAAAGTATGGCTTTTTTGCGCTGATGCTTGGTGCTTTTAGCGCCTCAGCGCAGGAAAATACGCAGCCCGCCGCCATGACTTTGCAACAATGTATTGACTATGCATTGGTTCATCAGCCATCAGTACTCAATGCGCAACTTGATGAAAAAATTGCCAAACAAAAAGTAAATGAAATCCGCGGCATTGGCTTGCCACAATTAAGTGGAGGGCTTGATGTAAAAGATTTTGTTGAAATCCCAACCTCTTTAATTCCTGGAGATTTTGTAGGTCGTCCTGCAGGCACTTTTCTGCCTGTAAAATTTGGCACTAAATACAATGCTACTGCTGACATTACTGGTAGCCAATTGCTATTTGATGGTGGTTATATAATAGGACTAAAAGCTGCCGGTGAGTACACCAAACTTGCCAGAAAGATGACCACTAAAAGCAAGATTGACCTCACTGAAAATATCACCAAAGCTTATTATGGGGTGATAGTAAATAAGGAGAGGGCAAAACTTTTGGACATAAATCTTGTGCGCCTCAAAAAGATATTTGATGATACCAAAGCCTACAATGTGCAGGGCTTTGTAGAGAAGATTGATGTTGATAGATTAGAGGTGGCATATAATAATCTCAACACTGAAAAAGAGAAAGTAACAAAGCTTTTGGAAATCAGTAAATACTTACTCAAATTCCAAATGGGGATGCCTTTAGAAAATCAGTTTACCCTAACTGACGAACTTGATATTAAGAAAATAGTAAAAGACGGAACTGATGAGATTGACTATAATAAAAGGATAGAATTTAGCATGACGCAATCTGCCAAAGAACTTTATAAGCTAGATGCCATGCGCTACAAAATGAGTTACCTGCCTAGCCTTGTGGCTTATGGTACTGCGCAAAGAAGCGCACAAAGAAATGAGTTCAATTTTTTGGATACCAAAGAGAAATGGTACCCTACTGCTATTATAGGTGCAAAGCTTAGTGTTCCTATTTTTGACGGCTTGCAGAAACATGCTAAAATCCAACAGGCAGAACTTGTGTTAAAGAAAACTGAGAATGATGAAATCAACCTTAAAAATTTAATTGATTTCCAAACCAAGGTTGCTAATATCACTTTTGAGAACAGCCTTAAATCTCTTGAAATACAAAAGAAAAATATGGAGCTGGCGCAAAATGTTGTTAATGCAGCGCAGATAAAAAACAAAGCGGGTGTAGGTTCTAACCTTGAAATTACTACCGCAGAAGCCGGACTCAGAGAGGCGCAGGTAAATTATTTTGATGCACTCTATAATGCCATCATTGCCAAAATTGATTTGCAAAAAGCCAAAGGAACATTGGTTCCATAATTAAAACTTCAACTAAAAAAACATAAAAAATCCTCAACATGAAAAAGAATATTTATAAAAGTTTCTTCCTAATTGCACTCACGGTGGCAGTAGTTGCTTGCGGTGGCGGTAAGAAAGATAAGAAAGCAGAATTAGCTGCACTTAAAAAAGAATTGGCAACCACACAAGCCAAAATAAAAGTGCTTGAAGAAGAAGTGATGAAGGCTGATACCACAAAGAAAGATGATAGCAAATTGGTGCTATTAACTACGGTAAGCTTAACAGATTTCAACCATTATATTGATGTGCAAGGAAACGTAGAAGCAGAGGATAATGCCTTGGTTGCTACCAAACAACCTGGTATCACCATCACTAAAATATATGTACACGCTGGCGATGCAGTAACGGCTGGGCAAACCCTTGCAGAAGGAGATGCCAATGCCATGTATGCGCAAATTGAACAGATGAAAGTTCAACTTGGCCTTGCTACAACAGCCTACGAAAGGCAAAAGAATTTATGGGAACAAAAAGTAGGAACTGAGTTCCAATATCTACAAGCTAAAACCCAAAAAGAAGCATTAGAAAAAAGTATTGCAGCCATGTATTCTCAAACACAATACTCAAAAATCATCGCACCCTTTAGCGGTATAGTTGATGAGGTGAAAATTAAAGAAGGTGAAATGAGTTCTCCGGGATTTTCAGGGATAAGAGTGGTGAATACTTCTAAACTTAAAGTAAGAGCTAATGTGGCGGACATGTATATCAACAAAGTGAATAAAGGCAATAAAGTGAAAATTGTAGTGCCTGATATGAAAGATGAAATTGAAGCTACTGTTACCCATAGCGGAAGTGTTGTAAACCCCACAAGCCGTACTTTTATTGTGGAGGTGGCAACCAATAATCAGATGCTAAAACCTAATATGCTTACCACTTTAAAGATTAATGATGCTACCCAAAAAAATGTAATTCTATTAAACGAAAACATCATTCAACAAAGTGAAACTGGCCCTTTTGTAATGATAGCAAAACGTGAAGGAGTAAAGGTTACCGCACACAAAGCCCCTATTAAAACCGGACTTAGCTATAATGGAAAAATCATCGTTATGGATGGCTTAAAAGTAGGCGATGAAATTATCGCAACAGGATATGGAGATTTAGTAGAAGGCCAAGAAATTAAATTGTAGAATCCTTATTCATTAAAATTAAAAACCGAAAGATGAAGAAGAACGATTCCCAGATGTGGTATTGCCTACGGTTTTCGTAAGCACTATCTATCCTGGGGCATCACCTTCTGATATTGAAAACTCAGTTACCAAACCCCTCGAAAAAAAACTTAAAGCAGTAAGTGGTGTAAAGAAACTCAAGAGTAGTTCTATGGAAAGTATTTCCATGATTACTGTAGAATTTAACTCTAATGTTTCGGTGGCTGACGCAAAACTTAAAGTAAAAGATGCGGTAGATAAAGCCAAAGTTGATATCCCTGCTGATGCGCAAAAAAATCAAGCAGTGCAGGAATTTGACATCAGTGAAATGCCTGTAATGAATATTAATCTCTCAGGGAATTATGATGCAGCTAAACTTAAAAAATACGCTGAAGACCTGAAGGACAAAATTGAGATGAACAAAGAAATCACCCGTTGCGATATCATTGGCGCACTGGATAGAGAGGTGAAAGTGAATCTTGATTTGTATAAAATGCAGGCAGCTTATGTGAGCTTTAGTGACATTGAAAATGCCTTAATGTATAACAATATGAATATCTCCGGCGGGGATATTACAGTGGGCGAATTGCGCAGAACTTTACGCGTAACAGGAGAAATAAAAACTGTTGACCAAATCCGTAATTTGATTTTTAAAGGCGGCATGGGCAACCAAGTTAAGCTAAGTGAAATTGCTGAAGTGACTGATGCTTTTAAAGACAGAGAAAGCTATGCAAGGCTTGATAACAAACCTGTAGTGAGTTTAAATATTATTAAACGCAGCGGAGAAAATTTGATTAATGCTGCTGAAAAAATTAAACTTACTTTGGAGGAATCCAAGAAATCTATATTTCCATCCGACCTTAAAGTTACTATAACTGGTGACCTAAGTACCCAAACCCAAAACCAGTTAAATGACCTTATCAATACTGTTATTCTTGGGTTTTTGTTTGTGACTATTGTACTCATGTTTTTTATGGGTGTGGAGAATGCGTTTTATGTGGGGCTATCTGTTCCGCTAAGTTCTTTATTGGCATTTTTGTTTATGCCGGGTTTGCATTTTACCCTTAACGTAATTGTACTTTTCTCTTTCCTTTTGGCACTTGGAATTGTAGTGGATGATGCCATTGTGGTAATAGAAAACACACATAGGATTTTCAACAAACATAAAGATAAAACTATTTTGCAAGCAGCCCGTGAGGCGGCAGGCGAAGTATTCTGGCCTGTTTTCAGTGGCACTTTGGTAAACATTGCGCCTTTCTTCCCGCTATTGTTTTGGCCGGGCATTGTGGGTAAATTTATGTACTATTTACCCGTTACGTTAATCATAACGCTATTTGCTTCCCTTGTGGTTGCCTTTATCATCAACCCTGTTTTTGCGGTTACCTTTATGAAGAGAGACCACGAAGTAAAAACAGAAAGCATCCGCAAATACAAAAAGACTTTTATTGTTTTAGGAGTAGTTGCCTTGCTTTGCTATTTATCAGCAATGGGTGGTGGCAAAACCGCTTTTGGTATTGCCAACTTCCTTATGTTTGTAATCATACTTTTAGTAGTAATCCATTATTTAATCAACCCTCTTATTCATCGTTTCCAAGATGGGTTTTTACCACGCCTTAAGCGCGGATACACAACCCTTGTTACCGCTGCCTTAAAAGGATACAGACCCCTTGCAATCCTATTTGGCACTATAGGTTTCTTGGTTTTAAGTATGTTTTTACTCTTTGGTTTAAGAACCCCAAAAGTGGATTTCTTCCCTCAAGGAGACCCCAACTTCACCTTTGTAAGTTGTGAGTTGCCAACAGGTACCGATTTAAGAATTACAGATTCTATCACCAAAATATTAGAGGCTAAAGTATATGATGCCATTAAAGATGATAAAGACTTAGTGGAGTCAGTAATTTCTAATGTTGCGGTGGGTGCAGGGGATATGCAAAACCCTGATAGAACACCCCAATCTCATAAAAGCAAAATAACTGTAGCATATAAAGAATTTGCTTACCGCCATGGGAAATCTACCGCTACGGTTTTGGCAAAAATTAGGGCTAAAGTAAAAGCATTCCCTGGGGCACAAATTACTGTAGAGCAAGAACACGGTGGCCCACCTACAGGCAAGGCAATTAGTGTGGAAATAAGCGGAGAAAATTTTGATTCTCTAATTGCCATTACGGCAAGGCTTAAAAAACTAGTTGACCAAAGCGGCATTAAAGGCATTGAAAACTTAAAGAGTGATTTGGTGCTTAACAAACCCGAGTTAAAAGTTAAAATTGATATTGAGAGGGCACAGCGCGAGGGCATAAGTGTTGGGCAAATTGGAGGTGCATTATTCGCCTCACTTAATGGAAGCCGCAATCCCTCCAAAATGCGTGATGACGATGACGAAATACCCGTAAACGTAAGGCTTGCTAAGCAATACCGTGAGAAACCCGAAGACCTCCTCAACCTTATTATTGCCTTCCGCGATATAACCAATGGGCAATACCGCCAAATTTCGTTGGCATCGGTTGCTACAGTGCAGTTTGAAAACAACTTTAGCGGCATCAACCGCAAAAACCAAAAGCGTGTGGTAACCCTTGGTAGCGGTGTAGTGAGTGGGTTTAATGGCAATGAAATTAATACCCAACACAAGAGCCTTTTCGCCACAGTAAAAATGCCTGAGGGCTACGAAATAAAACAAACAGGAGAGCAGGAAGACCAAAAAGAAACTTCCGACTTCCTTGGCGTGGCTTTCCTTGCTACTATTGCATTAATGTTTGTGATAATTGTTATCCAATTTAACTCCGCCAGCAAGCCATTAATTATTTTCTCAACCATCATATTTAGTTTGATTGGCGTATTCCTAGGCTACTTTGCAAGTGGTGATAAAATGATAATAGTAATGACTGGTGTGGGCATAATGTCCCTTGCAGGTATTGTGGTAAAAAACGGAATTATCCTTATAGAATTTATTGATGAGCTCAAAGCCCGTGGCTACAAAACCCGCCAAGCAATTATAGAGGGCGGCGCTACCCGTATGACCCCCGTAATCCTCACTGCTTGTGCTGCGATATTAGGATTAATACCCCTTGCACTTGGTGTAAATATAGATTTTGCAGGACTCTTCACGCACTTTAAACCCAACATTTATTTGGGTGGAGAAAGTGTGGTTTTCTGGGGCCCACTTGCATGGACAATCATCTACGGATTGGTGATAGCAACCTTCCTTACGCTGATAGTTTCCCCATGTTTATATTTGATGCGCTACAGATTAAAAGTAAAACAGCAACACAGAAAGCTACGTAGAAAAATAAGTAAGGGAGAAACAGATTTTGAGATAAAAATGTGAGTGTAGTTTTAAATTGAATAATATTTAAGGCGGCTGAATTAAAAATTCAGCCGCCTTTTTTGAGCTCCAAAATGAGAATCTGGTCAATACACCCAAAATACCTTGATGCCAAGGGTTTAGTAGCGCTTTGGCGGGAAACACTTTTGGCAAAACATGTATTGGAGGGCAAAACAAAAGGCTACAAAAACCACCCTCAACTCAATAGATTTAAGGCAGCAATAAATCCCGTTGATGCCATCAATTATTATCTAAATTTTCTTTATCAAGAAGCCAAAGCCAGAGGCTATAATTTTGATAAAACTAAATTCAACCCTAAAGCAAAGCACCCCCAACTTACCGTAACTGTTGGGCAAATTCTGTATGAGTTTGACCACTTAAAAAAGAAATTAGCCATCAGAGATATTCCCCAATTTAAAGAAATAGAATCTTTAGAAATCCTCCTCCCCCACCCTATTTTTAAAGTGATTGATGGTGATGTGGAGGAATGGGAGGTGCGGTAGAAATTAAAAGCCGCCACAGATTCACAGATTAGAAATTATTTAAGGCAACCCCTTAAAACAAAAATAGCCCACCAAATTGGCGGGCTATTTTATTTTAATTAAGACTAAAACTTAGCTTAGGCTATGTGCAGCAAGGTAGGTATTTACCCCGTCGCGGGTAGCCTTCATTGCCTCTTCACCTTCACTCCAATTGGCAGGGCAAACCTCACCATTTTCATCATTGTGTTTTACGGCATCTACCATACGTATGGCTTCATCAATGTTTCTGCCTAGGGGCATATCATTAACAACTTCATGACGCACTTTTCCCTTTTTGTCAATCAAAAACAAACCACGGTAAGCCTGTGGGATGCCATTGAAAACCAACATTCCTTCATCATTGTAATCATAGCTTCCTGCAAGCACGCCATAGTTATCAGCTATGGTTTTGCTGAGGTCAGATACAATTGGGTAAGTAACCCCTTGTATGCCGCCCTTGTTTTGGGGAGTTTGTAACCATGCCCAATGAGAGTATTTTGAATCAATAGAACAGCCAATAACAGCTGTATCTCTTTTTTCAAATTCTGCCAACTTCTTTTGAAAAGCCAACAACTCGGTGGGGCACACAAAAGTGAAATCTAATGGGTAAAAGAAAAATACCACATACTTTTTTCCGATATACTGCTCCAAAGAGAAGTTATCAACGAATTCATCGCCATTTACAACGGCTGTAGCACTGAATGCAGGTGCTTGTTTTCCTACTAAACTCATATATTTATTTTAATTATTGGGTTGCGTTTTTATTTGTTCTCCATTGATGTTGAGTTCAAATCCGGAGACCTCAAAATTTTGGATTTTTTTCTTTTGAAAATAAGAGGCAATTAGTTGTTCCAACTCAGGGTCAGTATAGTCAATTATCTTCTGTGTTTTTTGGCAAAAGAGGTGATGATGATTTTCATGGCGGGCATCAAACCGCTGAATTCCTGCGCCAGTTTTTACTTTTTTGATGAGCCCTTTTTCTGAAAGAGAATCCAAAGTTTTATAAACAGTTCCTAAAGAAATACCGGGATGTGTGGTGCTAATATTAGCAAAAACCTGCTCTGCTGTTGGGTGCTCTATTGATTGCAGTACATCACCATAAATGGCTACCCGCTGTGGCGTAACCTTTAGCCCATGGGCAGAGAGAGATTCGCGTATTTGAGTATAAATATCTGGTGTGAGCATTTGTTGCAGGTAAGAGATTATTCTAACTAAGAATTTTTATCCGTTGCAAACTTATGACGATTAGTTGGGATATGGAAAAAAGTTTTCAGTTGTCGGTTTTCAGTTGTCGGAAAGAGTAAAAAAAATACCACAGAGAACACAAAGGAGTACTAAAAAATCACCTCACCCCAACCCCTCTCCAAAGAAGAGGGGCAAGAAAGCTCTGATGTTACATTTTATAAATTTAAAAAGACCTTGGAGGTTTTGAAAACCTCCAAGGTCTTTCTTTTTTCTGACAACTGAAAACTGATAACTCTTCTCCTACTTCAGCGTCTTATTTACCCCTCAATCTTTTCCATTTACTTTTAAAGCCGGGGGTTAGGGTGCTGCCATCAATTTGCCATTGGTTGGTTTGTATGTTTTGATGTTGTTCAATCAGTTTCCTTGTGGCATCATAGAGGCTGTAACCACAAGGGCAGAGGTTATCTGCTTTGATGGAAACTGTGGCGCTAAGGTGCATGGGGTTGGGGTAGAAAAGGAACAGCTTAATTCTATTTATAATAATAATTTTTAATACTATTCAATAAATATTTTGCTGTATTTTGCCCCAAGCCGGATAATATAAACTCCTTTAGGCAACCCATTTATTGATATACTTTTTTCTGATTCTGCGGGTGCCAATTGGTCAGTAAATACAGATTTGCCCAATACATTATAAATGATTATTTCTTCTTTTTGGGAAGTTGTACACTTGATAGTGAATTGTGATTTTGCCGGATTAGGATAAATTAAAAAATTATTTCTTATGGACGTATCTGCTTGTTCACTTATTGTACTAAGCGCATGTATATTTAATGTAAATTTTTTATCATAAAATTTAAAATCATAATCAGTAACTCTTACCGTGAAATTGTAAATTCCGGACTGATTGGTAACACCTGACATTTCCCCTGTAAATGAATTAATACTAAAACCCGTCGGGAGATTTCCAGCATTAACTTCATATTTATAAAAAGGAATTCCTCCTTCAGCAACAATTGCTGATGAATAGTTTTGTCCTTGAGTTCCATCAGGCAAAGATTGATTTAAAATTGTTACTGTTTTAAAAGCTGAAGTTAACTTTATATGGTAACCGATTGCCTGCAGAGCAAGTAAATTTAATTTACTTATTACCCATCTACCATAAGGCATTACGGCAGCATACTCACTTCCATATGCACATCGTTTACTTATTCTATCTACATATTTTAATGAATCAGTTGTTTGCCCGTTAGACAAATGATCAGAAGCATCAATAGGAACTTTGCCCCCCTGATATGCTACAATAATTGAATCATTAATATACCCTAGTGATTTATAATTTTTGAATAAAGGATAACCGGGATTAAAACAAAAAGCATGTCCCATCTCATGCATGGCTATAGAATATAAATCGTTTTGCACATTGCCAAAGTTGGTAGCCATATACCATGTGCTATCCGTTATAGTAGAATCCCATCCCAGTTTATTATAATTACCATGCGCCTCAGCTTCATATCCACCTGAACATCGTAGGTTTGTATTAATACTTTTAATGGTTTGAAATGAAGAGGTTGAAGGTTCCCCGCCTGACCTATGAGTAGCTGAATGAAAACCATAAGGGTATAGTAAAAAGCCATTATATTTTTTCGCATTTTTTATCCATGTACCTCCTGAAAAATCATCGTTCCAAATAAAAGTGTTTTGTGAATCTGCTTTTATAGAATCAAAATTCATGTTCTGTAAAAAAAACGCCCAATCGTCAGCAGCTTGTTTAACTATTTTTTTATGGCTTTGATTTGCGAAAAAGTTGTATGCTGTTTTATCCTGACTATAATCCAAAATGATAGGGTAATCAATAGCTTGATTAGCAGAATCCTGATCTATAACATAAATTGGAAATGTTTGCGTACCATAACTGCTTTTGAGAGTTAGTGTATATTTTTCATCTCCACCGGTTCTATCCGGGAAAATAGAAATATAAAAATCAATTGGATTTGAATTGCTGAAACTAATAATTTTAGTGGGACCATTGCCCCCTGTTTTAGATAGAGTATTAAAATACAATCTTGGGCTATTAGCTGTGATAGTCACAGTAAAAGGAGATGTAGGAGGTATTATTGTGAGCTTGATAGCTGGGTTAGCCATATAACCTTCCCAGTCTACTAGTATTATATTTTCTCCTGCCAGGTTGCGCCCAAAAATATCCTTTAGTACAGGCTGTGCCACGCCACATAAACTGTTAAGGATTACTATGGTAATTATAATTATTCTTAGTTTCATCTTAGTTTATTTTAATTCAAAATTACAAACTGAATTAATTAAGTAAACTGAATTTTGAAAAGTAGTAAGAATAATATTTTAGTATTTAAAATTTCAAATAAAATATATTTTAAATAAGCCAAATATTTTGCTGTACAATTTAATAATTGTCATAGTACTTCTTACTTTTTTTCTATCTATTGTCAACTACTTCCTTGCTTCAAACTTCTCTAAAAAATCTTTCTTATTGCTGATGGCGAGGGGTACCATTTTTTTGTCGGTCATTACTAATGCGCCTCCGTTTTTATCCGGGATGTATTCTGAGATTTCAGTGAGGTTAATCATGTGGCTGCGGTGGCAGCGGAAGAAACCATAATTGAGGATTCGGGGTTCAAACTCGCTAAGGTTTTGGCGCAGCACAAAGGTCAGATTGTTCTTTAAAAACAAATCAATTTTTTTACCTTCTGCCTCTATGCGGATTATGTCCAAAGGGTTTATAAGTAGAAGACTTTTATCTGTATTAATAATAATTTTTTCAGGTAGACTGGTGTTGTTTTCTTTGGCTACATTCAGCTTTTTTTCTACCTTGGCAATGGCTGTTTTTAGTTCCTCCAAATCAATGGGCTTCATCAGGTAATCTAGTGCAGAAAACTTAATGGCTTGCAAGGCGTATTGGTCGTAAGCGGTAGTAAATATCACATCGAAATTTATGGTGTTAAATTTTTTAAGCAGGGCAAATCCATCCTCCCCCGGCATTACGATATCAAGGAAAAGTAGGTCGGGGTTTTCTTCGTTAATCAGTTTAAAAGCAGCATCAACATTATCCGCCATTCCCATGAGTTCTATCTGTGGGCAATAAGATTTTACGAGGTTGGCTAATGCCATCCCTGAGTTGTGCTCATCATCAACTATTATTGTTTTTATCATCTTATAAAATTGGTATTTTTATCTGCACCTGCGTGCCGGTTGCGTTTTGGTTTTCGTCATACAAATCAGTAATGAGCATCTCGCCTTTATTTCTTTTTTCGGATAGGAGTTGAAGGCGCACTTCAATACTATTTAAGCTCATGCTATTATGGGTGATTGTGTTTTTCTTTTTGTTTTCTGCGGCTGCTTTTCTGCCAATGTTTCCATGGCTGTGTAGCGCCGTATGAACTCCAATTCTTCCCGCAGGCTTACAAAATCCTTTTGAGAGTTCTCCAAAATCTGCCGCATAAGTTTGGAAAAATCGGAGAGATATTTCAGCGCCAATTCCTCCTGATGCGAAGTGATAAACTGCTGCAACAAACTCATCGAATTAAAAATAAAATGCGGGTTGAGTTGGGTGCGCAATAGTGCCAATTCGCTTTGCAAAAATTTGCGTTTATCCGATTTGTTTTTATTGTTTTTATGGATGAGATAAAACACAATGGAGAACACCACAACAAACAAAATACTAAGGAACCACCACGTTTTCCAATAGGGTGGTTTGATGATGAATTTGCAGGTATAAATATGGTTACTCCAGATGCCGGAGCTGTTGGTTCCTTTAAGAAATAAAGTATAAGTTCCCGAAGAAAGTCGGCTGAAAAATAATGAATGTCTGCTATCCAAATCAACCCATTTATCAGCAACGCCACTCAGTTTATATGCATATTTATTTTTAGAAGAATTGGTATAATCCAACGAAGCGAAATCTATTGAAACAGAATTAGAATCATGTGGCAGTACCAACGTTTTCCCTTCAATATAAAAATATTCTTTGTTTAGAATTTTGATAGAAGTCAGTTGCACATTGGGCGTAAACATATCCGTTTTTACCTCATCAGGATTAAAAACCGAAAGCCCATTGCAACCGCCAAAAAGCAGCTCACCTTTTTTGTTTTTAAGGCGGCATTTAAAACTATAATAATCTCCCTGCAATCCATCTTTTTTATCAAACACACGCAGCACTTTTCCTTGTGCGATATCAAACAGACACAACCCTGAAATGGTACTCACCCAAAGTGTATTTTTATTACCGGGTAGTATGCCTGCAATCACATCAATAGGGAAGCCTTGGGCAGTAGAATATTTTTTTATTTCTTTGGTTTTAAGGTTGAATTTTTTGAGCCCGTCATCGGTAGAGGCAAGCCACAAATTATCGGCATCATCTTCATAAATATCCCAGATGTTACAGCCTGAAAGTCCTTGAATATTATTGTAATTTTCAAAGTGCCATTCCGCTTGCATAAACCATATTTTGCAAAGGCCATCATCAGTCCCTACCCAGTAGTATTTGTTTTTGCCTTTTTTAATACACCATACATTTTTACCCTTAAGGCCATTATTCTTTATTGTTTGAAATTTAAGCTGAGTCTTGGTACAATTATCAGGACTAAAAATCAACAATCCATTCTCACGTGTACCCACCAAAAT
>JAPLCZ010000178.1 GCA_026391915.1 Bacteroidota bacterium
TTTCCCCTCCAAACCAAGATCACGAATTACCTCCCCAACTTGTTTTTTTTGCAGATAACGGATGATTTTTTTGCCAAACAAAAGTGTAATTACAAGGCTTAAAAGAAATGCCATGGCAGTGCGTGAGGAGATATAATGAAACAACCCAGCCCCCGGGATTTTAAAATGCATTTCAAGATATGATATGAGGTAGTATAGCATTAGGCGGCTCTTTCATTTAGGTATTCTGCAAGCACTTCTTTATCGTCAAAATGGGTTTTCACCCCATTAATATCCTGGTATTTTTCATGACCTTTTCCTGCTACCAAAACAATATCTCCACTGCCCGCCATAGTGCATGCAGTTTTAATGGCTTGCCTGCGGTCAGTTATGTTCAGCACAACTTTTTTTAAGTGGATGGGCACGCCAACTTCCATCTCATGGATAATGGCTTCCGCACTTTCATTGCGTGGATTATCCGAAGTCAAAATCACCCTCTGAGATAATTCAGCAGCTATTTTTC
Source organism: Bacteroidota bacterium (assembly GCA_026391915.1). Classification (GTDB taxonomy): domain Bacteria; phylum Bacteroidota; class Bacteroidia; order CAILMK01; family CAILMK01; genus JAPLCZ01. Next base: position 503 of record JAPLCZ010000178.1, read on the forward strand.
CCATTATAGGACGTTTGGTTTTATCACGGTTTCCACCACAACCCACCACCGTAATAATATTGCCACCACTCATATTTATATCTGTTATGGATTCCAAAACATTTTTCAAAGCATCCGGCGTATGGGCATAATCCACAATACCTGTAACCCTATCCTTACTGCGTATACAACTAAATCTTCCTTCCGGCGCATGAAGCGCAGTAAGGGTGGTTAATGCCTTTTCTTCCGGCACATCAAGCATCCTTGCACAAGCGTAAGCAGCCAGGAGATTATAGGCGTTAAACTTCCCGGTAAGGGTAGTGAAAATTTCTTCGCCATCTAACTCCAATTGCATCCCTGCAAGGTCATATTCTATAATTTTTCCTTTGAAGTCAGCCGCGTTTTCCAACGCATAGGTTACTCTTGCAGCTTTGCTGTTTTGCAACATAAATTTTCCATTGCGGTCATCAACATTGGTGATGGCAAATGCCTCTAAATCCAACCCATCAAAAAATAGTTTTTTGGCATCTCTGTAATTCTCAAAAGTGCCGTGATAATCCAAATGGTCATGGGAAAGATTGGTAAAAATTCCACCTTTAAAATTCAACCCAAAAATCCTGTCTTGCACCACTGCATGAGAGCTCACTTCCATAAAAACTATCTCGCAATCTGCATCCACCATTTCATCCAAAATTTTGTTGAGGGTGATGCAGTCAGGTGTGGTGTGTGTGGCTTCTGTTTTAGTATCGTTAATCCAGATTCCAATAGTAGAAATCAAACCACATTTATAACCCAGCTTTTGGAAAAACTGATAGAGCAAACTTGTAACTGTAGTCTTGCCGTTTGTGCCTGTTACGCCAATTAAATCCAGCTTTTCTGTAGGTTTATTGTAGAAGTTAGCAGCACATTTCGCCAATACTTTTGCAGGGAATTCTGAGACTATATAAACGATATTCTCCTTGATACTTTTTGGCAACTCATGGCAGATAATTGCAGTAGCTCCTTGCTCAATTGCCATAGAAATAAACTTACCACCATCAGTGTTTGTACCAGCTAAAGCGGCAAACAAAAAGCCCTGCCCAATCTGCCTTGAATCCAATGACAATCCTGCAACAGGGATATCAGTATCTCCAACAATTTTTTGGACGAAATCTGTGGTCAATATGTCTCTCAGTTTTTTCAATTCAGCACCAATTCAATTACTTCGTTTTTCATATGTGAACTCCCCGATTCTTTAGATTGAAAATTCACTTTTCCTTTTCCTTTAAATCGTACTCTTAAGCCTGCATTTTCCAACACATAAATAGCATCAGAAAGCAGCATCCCTTTTACATCAGGCACACTGCCACTGGAGGTTGGGTAAGAGTCCACATTCACTTTTATATTTTCATTATGCACCTTTAGCCATTCATTATTTTGCTCTATCCCTGTAGCAGGAATTTTAGCCTCTGCAAGCAGCTTACTGAGGTCAGCAGAATATACGGAAGCAGGCAAAGGCACATGCTTTATTTGTAGCTTTTGGATGTAAGCAAAATAGGATTGCGTACTCTCTGTAGTAGCAAAGATTTTATCAGCAATTTCACGGAAAACAGGTGCCGAAACATAGCCCCCATAATACGCCCCTTTGGAGGGATTGGTGATGACAATGATGATAGAATACTTTGGCTTATTGGCAGGGAAATATCCTACAAAAGAAGACTGATAGAGTTTCTGTTCATGGTAAGAACCAAGCTCATTGGCAACCTGTGCAGTTCCTGTTTTTCCTGCAATTTTATAGGCATCAGTTCTTATAGTTTTAGCAGTACCGTTTTCCACTGTTAACTCCATCATTTCTTTTACAGAAGCAAGGGTTTTATCAGAGCATATTTTTTCGTTGATGACTTGGGTTTCATATTTCTTAACAGCCTTACCCACATTCCTGATTTCGGTTACAAAAATGGGTTTCACCATCACGCCATTATTCGCCACAGCATTGTATAAAGTAAGGGTTTGTAGAGGTGTCATTTTCACTTCATACCCAATGCTCATCCAAGGTAAGGTTGTGCCATTCCAGTCAGAACTTCTTGGTGTTTTTAAGAGAGGTAATCCTTCTCCGCTAATACTTAACCCAAGTGGTTTGTTGAGTTTTAAGGTTCTTAAATAATCTGTAAACTGAGATGGGTTTTTCCCAAAGAGATTATATGCCGCAGTAGAAATTGCAACATTGGAGGAAATAGCAAAAGCCTTTTTCAGAGAAATAACTCCATACCCACCTTCCTTAGAATCCTTCATCACGCGGTCAAAATAGCGCTTTTCGCCACCTTCAGTATTAATGAGGGTATTTGGGTTGCCACCTTTCTCCAGGATGGCAAGTACAGTAGCCAGTTTAAAAGTTGAACCAGGTTCTGTACTTTCTCCAAGGGCATAATTATAATCCTCAAGATAATTCCCTTCTCCTTCGCGGGTAAGATTTGCAATTGCTTTTATCTGCCCTGTGCTCACTTCCATCACCACAGCGCAACCGTGGTGGGCATCATGTTTTACCAAAGCTTTTTCCAAAGCAGCAGTAGTATAATCCTGAATATTTACATCAATAGTTGTGATGATATCCTGCCCGTCTTTGGGCTCAACTTCGTTTTCATCTTTAATGGGAATCCAGTTGCCACCACTCACTTTTTGCATGAGGCGTTTGCCAATTGAGCCACTTAGATATTTATCAAAAGCGCCCTCCATCCCAACGGGTTTTAAATCGTTATCAGGGGCTTTGTAGCCAATGGTTCTTTGCGCCAAAGAAAAAGGCAAAATGCGTTTGCTTTTTTGTTCCACTATCATCCCGCCACGGTATCTGCCAAGCCTCAGGATAGGGAAAGTTTTCAGGGTTTTAAGTTGCAGATGAGTTACGTTTCTTTTAATCAAAAAATACCTTGAATCTTTATGCCTTGCACTCAATAATTCCTGTTTGTATTTGGCGGGCTCTTTATCTTTATAAAGTTGAGAAAGAAGGAAAGAAAGAGAATCTAACCCTTTATAAAAATCTTCTTTGGCAATGGTTTCTTTGCTTACATCCAACCGCACTTCATACATGGGTATGGAGGTAGCAAGCAGGCTTCCATCAGCAGTATAAATATTCCCACGGATGGGCTCAATATCCTTCACTTTAAAAGCTACACTATCTGCCAATCCACGCCAGTAAGCACCTTTTACCGTTTGTATATTCAGCACTTTAAGCACCACTGCAATGGCAAGGCAAAGCACTAATGCAAACGACAAATACACACGCCACAATATGGATTTCCTAATGTTCATTTTCTGCCTGTGCTATCTTTATTTTTTTAGGAGGTGAGGTGAGCTCTTTCAAACCCAAAGGCTCTACCATTCCGCTTACTTTTGATTGGGTACTCTTATTACTTAGCTCTGCATTTCCGGTATAATAATCCGCTTTTAAATCCTTCATCTCTTTGCGGAGTTTATCCATTTTCAGCAGCGCTTTTTCACCATAATGGTGGTTGGCAATGTAGATAATTGCCCATAGGCTCACATATAAAATAAAGGGCAAAACCTTATTGGCATTTTCCTTATTCATATTGAAATCAAAATCCAGCATACGCATAATTCTGGTCTTCCCCACCTTTGGTGTTGGAGGCTCAGCTTCTTTAAGCGCAATGTTTTTTATTTCTTCTATGCCAGCCATTACTTCTTTTCTGCTATTCTGAGTTTTGCACTTCTTGCCCTTGGGTTAAAATTAATTTCTTCATCCGTGGGGATAAGGGGTTTTTTGGTAATCACTTTCCATGGATTATTGTCATTACCATGGAGGTCTTTATGTTTTAAGCCCAAGAAATTTCCACTGCTAAAAAAGTCTTTTACAGGGCGGTCTTCTAATGAGTGATAAGTGATTACTACTAACCTGCCACCGGGATTTAACACATCTAATGATTGCAACAAAAACTTTTGCAGATTATTGATTTCATCATTAACTGCAATGCGAATTGCCTGAAACACCTGCCCCAAATATTTTTTGAGTGGGAGATTGTGGGGCAATACTTTTTCTGCCACTGCCATTAGGTGTGCGGTAGTGCGCATCCCTAAAATAGTGCGGGCAAGCACAACTTCTCTTGCCAGCGTATTGGAGTTTGTTATCTCACCATAATTGGAAAAAATATTTCTTAGCTCCTCTTCTGTTGATTCATTCAAAAGCTCATAAGCCGAGATAGGATTTGTCTTATCCATGCGCATATCCAGTGGCGCATCATACCTATAACTAAAGCCCCTTTCCGCCATATCCACTTGGTGGGAGGAAATTCCAAGGTCGGCTATAATGCCATCCACACTATTAATATCTAAGTACTCAGTGTAATTTTTTAAGAAGGAATAATTGTGAGGAATCAAAAGGAATCTGCGGTCATTGATATCATTCCTCACAGCATCTTCATCTTGGTCAAAGGCATATAGATGTCCCTTTTTATCCAATGCATTTAAGATAGTGCGGCTATGCCCACCCCCGCCAAAAGTAGCATCTATATAAGTACCGCTTGGGCTAAGATTTAGCCCTGCAATACTTTCTTGCAGCAATACAGGAATATGATAGGTGATAGCCTTCAACTTTTTGTTTGGTCTTTTAGTGGTTTAGGTTGAGGATTTTACTCCCCACCCATTACTTCCTCAGCAAGGTCAGAGAAATTCTCTGGCTCTTCGCCAAGCATATTATCATAATGTTCCATCGCCCACACCTCAATTTTATCAGTGAGGGATGATAGAATAATATCTTTCTTAATATCAGCGTAATCAGCAAGCCTCTTTGGAATAAGAAGGCGGGAGGCAGTATCCAATGTCATCTCTGTTGCCCCACGGAAGAAGTAGCGCGCAAATTCACGGTTGCGCTTTACGAATTTATTTAGCTTATTGATTTTGTCGGAGATAATTTCCCACTCATTTTGGGGATAGAGGACAAGGCATTTTTCAAATCCACGATTCAACACAAACTTTTCCTTTGCCTCCACAGGCATCTGCTTCTTGATTGCCGCAGGCAGAATAAATCTGCCTTTGTCATCAATCTTACATGGAAATTCGCCTATGAAACCTGCCATTGTTTTGTAATTATGCCGCTAAATTATACATACCTAAACAGAATCCCCCACAATCCTCCACAATACTTCTACACAAAGATATGTGGAAAACCTAATTTTGGTTGCGGAAAAGATGTGAAATTAAAACAACAGCATCTCCATAATATATCCATAACTTTTTGAAAACTACAAATATATCTTCTATTATTGGTAATATCATTGTGGAAAAACTTTAGTGAAAATTATGTGGAAAACTGATTTTGAAAAGAGAGGAATCCCAAGGAGGAATACCTAGAAAAAGAAGGCTTCTAAAAAAATTCGCCACAGATTCACAGATTAAATTCTGTAAAATTATTTTTTAAAATCTGTGAATCTGTGGCGAATTGTGGTATCCATTACCTTTGCCCTATGCTACCAACCCATAAAGCCGGATACGTAAACATTATTGGCAAACCCAACGTAGGGAAATCTACCCTTATTAATGCGCTGATAGGTGAGAAAGTGGCTATTACAAGCCCTAAGGTGCAGACCACACGGCACCGCATTCTTGGGATTATTAATACTGATGAGTACCAACTCATCTTCTCTGATACCCCCGGGCTGATTGAAAAACCATCTTATCTGCTACATGAAAAGATGATTGGCTTTATTAAAGAAGCCATTGAAGATGCTGATGTGATTTTTTACCTCTCTGACATTACAGATATTATTGAAAACCAGCGTGGTTTTGTGGAAGACCTCCTTAAAAAAGAGCTACCCGTTTATGTTATCCTCAATAAAATTGACCTGAAAACCCAGGATGAAGTAACAGCCATAATAGCCGAGTGGGGGAAAGTGGTGGGGGTGGAAAAGGTGGTGCCTGTTTCTGCGCTTAAAAAGTTTAATATGGACTGGCTCCTGAAGATTGCCGTCTCTCATTTGCCGGAATGCCCTCCTTATTTTGACAAAGAATTTTTTACCACCCGCAGTGAACGCTTCCTTGCTGCTGAGGTAATACGCGAAAAGATTTTTTATAACTACAAACAGGAAATACCCTACTCTGTGGAGGTAACAGTAACCTCTTTTTTGGATGAGCCCACTATCATACGCATTGCGGCTGAAATTGTTGTAAACCGTGCCTCGCAAAAGCCAATATTGATTGGCGCCGGTGGTGAGGGGCTAAAGAAAATTGGCACACAAGCACGCAAAGAATTAGAAGAAAACTATGGCAAAAAAGTGTTCTTAGAAATCTTTGTGAAAGTGCGGGAAGGCTGGCGCGAAAACAAAAACTCGTTGCGGCAGTTTGGTTATGAGGGGTAGGGAGTGAAGAATGAATAGTGAAGAATTAGAGTCAATTATTCTTTTTAATTTGTTGAAATTCTCCTTTTCTAATTTTTGAATTTCTATACTCAGGTCTTGCCATATATCGATGAATTGCAGTATGACAGTTTGGACACAAAAGAAGGACGTCATTGATTGTAGTAATCCAATTTATCTGACGTTTTGCCAAAGGATCTATATGATGTAGTTCTAGAAATCTCTTTGGTTCTAAATGATAATCCTTAGCCACATCTGATTCACATCCTTCACATTTTCGGCTGATATTTAATTTGTATTCTTTAGCCTCATTAGCAAAGGCACCATCCCTTTCACGGGTTTTGTGCTTTTCAATGATTTTCAATTTTCCCTCTTCAGTTTCTTTCGGTGGGATACCCCTCTTTTTAAATTTGTTTAAAATTTTATCAAGACCTGCTATTGTTTCTGAATTCCTTAAAATAACCCCTGAAGAACGCGTTCCTGAGTGAGGAATGGTATCAATTTTTGTAAATCTCCGTTTATGGTGAGACTTATCTTTATCATTAGTGTCAAACACAAAATAATTACTTAATCTACCAAATATCAGCTCATCTTTTTCAGGTGAAGGTGTTATTACAAACTCAATATTATTATCAAAAAAATGATTAATATTAGTTACTGTTGACTTTCCGCGCTTGGACATTTTTGATATTAACATCTTCCTTTTCTCTACGTTAATAATCTTAGAATAATCTCTATCCTTTAATCCATATCCAATTTTTACAAACCCTTCATCAGAATCACCATTGAATTCTGCTAAATAAACAAATAATACTTTCATCCCCCAAATATACCCAAAAAGCCGAAGTAGAAAAACCGAGGTTTTTATTTTGTGCTGTACCCCCTCCAAAAGTTAAGAACTTTTGGAGGGGTGAGTTTCCGATGACCATCCCCTTTTCTATTCCATCCTCCCTACCCTCACCGTTGAAAATAAAATCCCTTTCAACAAAGATTTTGAGTGCTAATAACGACCTAAAAAATGACAGTAATGATTTAAAGAATGTTAGTAATGACCATCAACATTCTCTTAATGACCATCAATTTATTTTTAACGAACTAAAGAATATTTGTAATGAACTAAAGAATACTTTTACTGAACTAGAGGATGATAGTAATGATTATCAAAATACTAATACTGAACTATAGAATCCTAATAATGTACAACTAAATGTTAGGAGTCTTCTTTGGAATGGTTAGGATGATTATCTTTGTATTGAGAAAGAGTCCCAACACGAAAATTTAAGTTCACTAAATACTGAGTAATATTATGGCAATAGAAAAAATTAGTATGGAGGAATCTGAGAAGCTTTTCCTACTGCCCCAAGGGCGCAAACACAAAGTGAGGGCATGTATTGAAATGATGCAACCTGGTGAGGTGCTGCGCATCAGCAGGGCAGATTTAACTTGGAAGGGGCGCACACCCTCTCACTTTTGCACCAAACTCCAGAAGAAAGGCAAGGGGAAATTTAAGGTGTTAAGAGAAGGAACTATAGGGTGGATAGTAATGAGGATTGAGTAAAAGCTTTAGCAGGGCTGCTATTTACTTTCTGTTTATCTGTTGCAGCATTTCAACATCAACTTTATCTTGTGGGCGGTCTGCCAAAATCTTAGAAATAATTAAATCTTCCAGATGCAGTACCGGAATTTCCTTTTCCTTAATCATTAGTGTTTGTTTGCGGGCATAAGCCTTTAAGAAATCCACCCCTCCAACTTTGGTTAAAAAGTCTATCCGTTCAGGGTTATTCCCAAAATGAAATACCACAATATTTGTAAAATCAAATGTATCATTAACAAGCTTTACATCATCAGGGTGGATGCCAACTTTCTCAAAAGCTTTGAGTAGTTTCAATTTATTTTGGTTATCTGGTTTTAGCCAAATATCCATGTCCCCTGTTGCCCTTATGTAACCGTGGTAATTAACAGCGTACCCACCTATTAGCAGAAACTCAACATGCTCATCAAGCATGGCAAAAAGGAACTCCTGATGTGTTGGGTGAAAGAGATACATTAATCAAAAGTTAAGCGGTTGCCAGTATATTTTTCATAACCGCTGTAGGCATAAAGGGTAATAATTCGGAGTTGTTCCATACGTTGTTCATGTGTTAGGCTTTGCCAGTATTTTATTTGTGCTTCATGCTCTTCCTCAAAAGAATTAAAGATAGCAATTCTTCTTTTTTGATATGGAACAGTTGGCTCTTCTGCCTTGCTTTGATTTTCGTTATCCATAAACTTTAATCTAAGGCAAAGATAAAAATTTCTCTTTCATAAACTCTAATTTCACTTTTCACTCCTCCTGTAACTTTTATCCCCCAATTCTCCTCAACTTTGTGCATTGACTTTTGTTTCAAAACTATATGCAATTCATACAATTCTTCATTCCTATAAAAAGGCTTTTAAGTTTAGGAGGCTTTATAATATTCATCTCCCCCACTCTCCATGCCCAAACGCCAAAACCTAAAGGGACTTTCTATGCTGCTTGGGGATACAACAAAGATTACTTTAGCAATAGCACCATCCATTTCAAAAACGCAGGAAGTGATAATTATGATTTCACATTAGAAAATTTAAAGGCTAAAGACCGACCTC
>JAPLCZ010000158.1 GCA_026391915.1 Bacteroidota bacterium
TATTTTTATTTTGGTGGTTAATTTATTGAACCATAAAAGTATAATAGAATCTGCCTTATTTGCTTTGGCATTGGCAGTAGGTATGGCACCTGAATTATTACCCGCCATTACTACTATTGCTATGAGTGCTGGGGCTAAAAGAATGTTGGAGAAAAAGGTAATTGTAAAAAAATTAGCTTCCATCCAAAACCTGGGAGAGGTAAATTTATTATGCACTGATAAAACCGGAACAATTACAGAAGGAGCTATAAAGGTATCTGGAATTGTAGATAGTTTAGGAGTTGAAAATGAATTTGTAAAAACACTTGCAATATGGAACGCAACCTTTGAAACTGGGTACGCCAATCCTATAGATGATGCCTTAAAAAAACTAATGCTGGAATCCAAAATTACGCCTACCAAAATAGGAGAAGTGCCTTATGATTTCATTCGCAAAAGGCTAAGTATTGCAGTAAATACTACAACGGAAAAACTACTAATTAGCAAAGGTGCTTTTACTCAAATTTTAAGCATATGCACTCAAGTGAAATTGAGCAATGAAACTATTGAAGACATCGCACTTCATAAAGATGAAATTGAAAAAAAGTTTGAACAATTTGGGATAGATGGATTGCGGGCAATTGGTATTTGTTATAAAAATATTAATGTTGAGGCTATTGCCAAAGAGGATGAGAGAGAAATGATTTTTGCAGGATTCATTTTACTGCAAGACCCTGTTAAAGTCGGGATTATTGAAACTATTAAAGAGCTGAAAACCCTTCAGGTAGATTTAAAAATTATTACCGGGGATAATAAAAATGTTGCAAAATCAATAGCGTTGAGTATTGGTATAAAAAATCCAGTAGTAATGTCTGGTGAAGAGCTTTTTAAAACCAATCCGGAAGCATTAAAACAATTGGTAGTGGAAACACACATTTTTGCAGAAGTAGAACCTCAGCAAAAGGAACGTATCATTCAGGCATTGAGAGAAACTTATACAGTTGCTTACATGGGTGATGGAATTAATGATGTCTCTGCCATTAATGCCGCGGATGTTGGTATATCAGTAGAGAATGCTGTGGACGTAGCCAGAGAGGCTGCTGACTTTGTGTTAATGGAAAAGAATCTCATGGTATTAGTAGATGGAATTAGGGAAGGGAGAAAAACATTTGCCAATACTTTAAAGTATATTTTTATCAATACGGGTTCTACTTTCGGTAATATGTTTAGTGTTGCAATTGCATCACTATTATTGCCTTTTTTACCGATGTTGCCGAAGCAAATTCTTTTAACAAATTTCATAACGGATTTCCCATACCTAACTATTGCATCGGATAATGTTGATAAAGAACAATTGGACAGACCTGGCAAATGGGACTTAAAATTTATTAGAAACTATATGATTATTTTTGGAATACATAGCTCATTGTTTGACGTTATTACTTTTCTTACCCTTTTTTTTGTACTTAAAGTTAAAGAATCTGCTTTTCAAACTGCTTGGTTTATTGAGTCCATCCTTACTGAATTGTTTATCCTATTTATCATCCGCACCCATAAAAATTTCTTTAGAAGTAAGCCAGGTAAATATCTATTCATTTTAAGCAATATAGGGTTGGTTCTTACCGTTGCTCTTCCTTATTTGCCATTTGCAAATCAGGTAGGGCTGGTACCTTTACCACTTCTTAATTTCGGTGCAATGCTAATAATTGTGGCAGCTTATATTATCACTGCAGACTTACTAAAAGTTTGGTTTTTTAAAAGATTCAGGAGTGTTTAATTTTGAGGAATTAATTTTTATTCCACCCTTCGGCAACCTTTAGCTCATGACCAAATGGAATAAACTTCTATTAAGAGGGTACAAGATATAATCATGAGGCAACTTGGTGTTTGGTTGCAAACCAAACACTTCTTTTAGTTTTCGTTTTTATTTCGTTGGGTGTGCTAAAAACCGAGGTAGTGTAGGAGCATTTCACTTAAGAAGGGTTAGTAAAATCCTTTGACCTTTTAAATTCAAATTCACTTTTTCTTCATCATTAATAATAAGGTCGTAACAATTTAAACTAACTACAATTATCTTTTTTATGCAACCTTTTTTGTCAGAATATACAAAAACTCCGTCTTGCCAAATTGTTCCACAATCTATGTCTGAATGCAAGGAAGGACTTTCTGATAACCTTTCTAAATCTTGTTTTTGAGAATTTGTTAATTGGTTCTTTGCCTTTTTTGTAAAATTTAAGATGTTAAGACCTTGGTGAGAATATGGGACATTCCAATTACCCAAAGAAGTGTCTATTTGAAAGAAGTGAACTGTAATATCTCTCATCTCTGAAGAATCAAGAATCCTAACAAGACCATTCTCATATGTCATCCCTTTTTCTTGGATGAGTTTGAGCCTACTATCAGTATCTTCCTTAATGCCATTTGCAAAATCAATCATCATAAATACAACATATCCAATAACAGATAAAACTATAACAACAATAACAATTATTATTTTCCTTTTCATATCTATTTCCCCCCATGCCCCACCGCCACTTTCCAATAATAGGTAGCAAATTTTACCACATAAACGCCAGAGGGGTAGTGGCTGCAATCTACTAATACATTTATTTTCCCCGCAGTTTCTTCAGTATAAATTAATCTGCCCATGCCATCATAAATGCACAAAGTATTTTTGGCTAAGAGGTCGGTGGCATTAATGCGCAAGGTGAAATTTTCATCAGCAGGATTAGGGAAAATTAGTACCCTGTTGGTGTTTTGGCTATCAAGGTTGGTAGTTTTTATTTGGGCAAGTATATCCAGCTTTGGGTCAACAATAATAGAGTCAATAAAGTCAGGC
>JAPLCZ010000002.1 GCA_026391915.1 Bacteroidota bacterium
AAAGTATCAAATTTTAAATATGCACTCCTGAAGTACCCACATAAATAAATGAAACCTGAATCGTCAGTTATTATTGAGGTTGCAACATCATAATAGTTTCCTCCTTCATTTGTTTTTGCCCACAAAACTCTACCCATTGAATCATATTTAGCAATGAAAATATTTTGATAGATATTGCCTTTAAGGGTATATGTCCCGAAAGTAATTTTACTACTATAGCCTCCACCCACGTATACATTTTCTTTAGAGTCAGTTGCAACAGAATTGGTATATGCTGCCTCTGTTGTTCCACTTGCTCTCACCCATTTCCATTTACCATCTTGTGCTACCGCATCAATCCTAATTAAACAAAAAATACACACCACCAATCCCAACCAAAATAATTTCTTTTTCATACTCTTCTTTTAAAAATGGTGGCGCTAAGGTATGGAAATACATTTTCAAATTACCACATCTTCAATTTCCCCTACCCCAACTCCTCCCCCAACTCCATCAACTCACCCATAGTTTTTTTATCATCCAATTTGTGGGCAAGGGCAATTCCTTTCTCCAAAATCTCTTGTGCTTTCAGCATCTCATTTTTGCCTGAGAAAAATAAAGCCGCTTGGTAATAAGCAGGCAAATAATCAGGATGGTTATTGAGAAGACAATCCAATTCTATGGTTGCCATTTCGCCTTCATTAATGGCAATAAATTCAAGCGCCAAAGCGTAATGCAGGAAGGAGTCATCAGGCTGGGTTTGCAGCATATTGCGCAAAATCTCTATTCGGTTTCGTTGCATCGTTCTTTTTTAGTAGGTTTGCAGTAAATATAAATAAAGTACCAAGGGGAAATGAAAATCTTACTTTGCGCAAGCAAAACTCCTGATACCACCACAAAAATAGTCTTCTCTGCCGACAAAAAATCTATTGATAATTCCGGCGTTACCTATATCCTTAATCCGTATGATGACCACGGCTTGGCGAAAGCAATGGTAATCAAAGAAAAAACGGGGGCAAGCCTCACTGTAATACATGTGGGAGATGCCTCTGCTGAGGCAGTTTTGCGTAAGGCATTATCCATAGGGGCAGATGATTGTATAAGGGTGAATCTGGAGCCAAATGATTCCTATACCGTAGCCGCAGAAATTGCTGCTGCCATCAAAGGAGAAAATTATGATTTAATAATTACAGGCAGGGAGTCCATTGATTTTAATGGAAGCCAGGTTTGTGATTTATTGGGTGAGATGTTAGGCATCCCATCAATAGCATTTGTTAGTAATCTTGAGTTGGATGGCAATGCCGCCACCCTCAAAAGATTTATTGATGGAGGCGAAGAAACATTGAGTGTAAATCTGCCTATTGTTATCAGTGCAACTAAGGAATTGGCAGAGCCGTTGATACCTAATATGCGTGGCATTATGTGCGCAAGAAGCAATCCCATAAAAGTGGTAGAGCCATCAGCAAATACCAATGCAGTAACTCTTGTAACCTTTGAAGCCCCTGCCTCAAAACAATCATGCATTATGATTGACCCCGCCAATGCAGAGGAGCTAATTGATATGCTGCACAACAAATAAAAAGTAATTTAATTTAAAGAAGAAATTTAGCAAATGTCGGTTTTAGTTTTTGAAGAAAATACAGAAGGAAAATTAGGAAAGCCCGTTTTTGAGGCTGCCTCCTATGCTTTTG
>JAPLCZ010000259.1 GCA_026391915.1 Bacteroidota bacterium
TATAACCTTTCCTTTACCAAACCCACAGCAGCAGCTTGGAAATTCAGCATTACAGATTTCCAAGGCAGGTTAGTTTCTACCCACATCATCAATACCCAAGGCAAAGTTGCTGAGAGGGTGATGATAGGAAAAAATGCCCCAGCGGGAATTTATTTCTATACTATTACAGATGAAAACGGAATGAGAATCCATGGAGGGAAGATGGTGAGAATGCCGTAGGAAACCAAATTTGAAAATTTGAAAATGAGATAATTTGAAAATAAAAAAGTCTCGCCTAACAAGCGGGACTTTTTATTTGCCTAGGCAACCCAACTTCAAACTTTTTTCTGAAAACTGAAAACTCTCAACTCTCAACTCCTTTTAAGTTTTAATTTTGCCCCATGAAAGATACCGCCGCCAAACTTGGCTTATTGCCCGAAGAATATGACCGCATAGTAGAAACCCTTGGCAGAGAACCCAACTTTACTGAAATCAGTATTTTCTCTGTGATGTGGAGTGAACACTGTAGCTACAAAAACTCAATTACATGGTTAAAGAAATTGCCTAAAGATGGCAGCCGAATACTTGCCAAAGCAGGAGAAGAAAACGCAGGTTTGGTTGATATTGGTGATGGATTAGCTTGCGCATTTAAGATAGAATCCCATAATCACCCTTCTGCCATTGAGCCTTATCAAGGGGCAGCAACCGGGGTGGGTGGCATCCATAGAGATATTTTTACCATGGGGGCAAGGCCTATTGCCGCACTTAATAGTTTAAGGTTTGGGGATATTAATCTTGCCAAAACAAAATGGCTGGTGCGTGGGGTAAGCAAAGGTATTGGTGATTATGGAAATTCTTTCGGTGTGCCCACCATAGCAGGTGAGGTTTACTTTGATGAGAGTTATAACATCAACCCATTGGTTAATGCCATGAGTGTTGGGATTGTGGAGAAAGGAAAAACGATTTCTGCTACCAGTTATGGGGCAGGGAATCCGGTATTTATTGTGGGTTCTGCTACGGGTAAAGACGGCATACACGGGGCAACCTTTGCCAGTGGAGATTTGCATGAAGACTCTGCTTCCTCACTGCCATCTGTGCAGGTAGGTGACCCTTTTCAGGAGAAGCTTTTATTGGAGGCAACCTTAGAAGCCATGCAGTCCGATGCTATAATTGGGATGCAGGATATGGGTGCTGCGGGCATCACTTGTTCCACCTCTGAAATGAGTGCAAAAGGCAAAGCCGGTATGGTGATTTGGCTGGATAAAGTCCCTACCCGCCAGCCTGATATGAAGCCATTTGAGATTCTGCTTTCAGAATCGCAAGAGAGGATGTTGGTGGTAATCAAAAAGGGAAGAGAAGCAGAGGTAGAAAAGGTATTTGAGAAATGGGATTTACACTGTACCCAAATTGGGGAGGTGATAGATGGTGACATCCTTAAATACTATATGCATGGTGAACTGGTGGCAGAAGTCCCTGCCGATATTTTGGTATTGGGTGGTGGCGCACCTATCTATCAGCGTGAGGTGAAAGAACCTGAATATTTTAATGAAATCAAGAAGTATAATATTGATAATATCCCTCAGCCAAAAGATTTGGTGGCGGTGGCAAAGAGCCTTGCAGCAGAGGTAAACATTGCCTCCAAAAAATGGATATATGAGCAATATGATAGCATGGTGCAAACCAATACTGCCACTACCAATCGCCCATCAGATGCGGGGGTTATCCGCCTAAAAGGAACTAACAAAGGCTTGGCAGTAAAGGTGGATTGCAACCCATACTATGTTTTTGCCAATCCACGAATTGGGACTGCCATAGCAGTTTCTGAGGCGGCAAGAAATATTGTTTGTAGTGGCGGAGTGCCGGTTGCTATCACCAACAATCTCAACTTTGGCAACCCTTATAATCCTGAAGTTTATTATATGTTCACCGAGGCCATTATGGGTATGGGTGAGGCGTGCAATAAGTTTGATACTCCTGTTACTGGAGGCAATGTGAGTTTCTATAATCAATCAGCAGATGGTGGCCCTGTAATGCCAACCCCCACCATTGGGATGTTGGGTGTAATTGATGATATGACAACCCACACACAACTTGGTTTCCAGAATGATGGTGATGAAATTTACTTGATTGGCAAACCAGAAAACGATATTTCTTCTTCACAATATTTATTGAAATATCATAACACAAAATACTCCCCAACCCCATTTTTTAATTTGGATGAAGAGTTTAAAAACCAAGAAGCCATCAAAGGAATTATAAAAGAAAAACTAATTCTATCTGCCCATGATGTATCTGATGGCGGTTTGTTTATTTGCCTTTTGGAGGCAGGGATGGTTAACAATTTTGGCTTTGATATTTCCTCTGATAACACTATCCGAAAAGATGCTTTTCTTTTTGGGGAATGCCAAAGCAGAATTGTGGTTTCTGTGGATAAAGATAGAGTAGGTGCATTAGAAAATTATCTTACCTCTCATGGAGTCTCTTTCTCAAAATTGGGCAAAGTAAGTACACAAAATATCAGTATTGATGGAGAAAATTTTGGTTCAATACCAGAATATAAAGACATTTATGAAAATGCTTTAGGAGTGATGATGGAGGGATAATTCATCTCATAAAATCTATCATAATAATATCATCACAAATTCGGAACTTTGAATCTTTAAATTTCAAATTAATAATTTCAAATTTTAAATCATGGAAACAGAAACAATACAAAAACAAAAAACAGTGGCAGATGATTTTTTGCCAATGTTGGGCACCGACCATCTTGAACTTTATGTAGGTAATGCCAAGCAAGCTGCCTTTTTTTATATGACCGCTTTTGGCTTTCAACCATTGGCGTATAAAGGGTTGGAGACAGGCTCAAGAGATGTTGTGAGTTATGTTATCAGGCAAGAGAAAATCACTTTGGTTTTAACCACTCCTTTAAATTCTAAACACCCTATTAATGACCACCTACGCAAGCATGGAGATGGCGTAAGTGCTTATGCTATTTGGGTAGAGGATGCTACTTCAGCCTATGAAGAAACTACTAAACGAGGAGGTATTGCGCATTTATCACCAACCAAAATAGAAGATGAAAATGGCCATGTGATAACATCAGGTATTAAAACTTATGGTGATACCGTGAATATTTTTGTGGAGAGAAAAAACTATAATGGGGTATTCCTCCCGGGATATAAAAAGTGGGAACCCGCCTATAGAACCACGCCAGTAGGGTTAAAATTTGTTGACCATTGTGTGGGCAATGTAGAGTTGGGTAAAATGAACGATTGGGTAAAATATTATGAGGATGTAATGGGATTTTTTAACCTTGTTACTTTTGATGATAAAGACATTAGCACAGAGTACAGCTCACTAATGAGTAAGGTAGTTAGCAATGGAAATGGGTATATTAAATTCCCTATTAATGAGCCGGCATCCGGCAAAAAGAAATCTCAGATAGAAGAATACATTGATTTTTATGAGGGGGCAGGCGTACAACATTTGGCATTGGCTACTGAGGATATTATCCATACGGTTACAGAACTCAGGAAACGTGGTGTTGAATTTTTAAATGTACCTCAATCTTATTATGATGATATACTTGACCGCGTGGGCAGCATTGATGAAGAGTTGAAAATCCTCAGAGATTTAAATATATTAATTGATAGAGACGAAGAAGGATACCTCCTCCAAATTTTCACCAAACCATTAGAAGACCGCCCTACCCTATTCTTTGAAATCATACAGCGTAAGGGGGCAAAATCTTTTGGCAAAGGAAACTTTAAAGCCCTTTTTGAAGCCATTGAAAGGGAACAAGAATTAAGAGGAAATCTTTAAAATTGAGATAGTAGTATTTATATAACTTTGCAACATAAAATTTAACCCAACTATAATGATAAAAACAATTCTTAAAACAGCAACATTCATCTTTGTTCTATCCATTTGCACCAAAGGATATTCACAAGAACTTTCCCCAATGAACCCATGGCTTAATGGCTTTACCAAAACTTTTAAAAGCGCATGGCAAATTCATTATGATGAAAAAAAATCAACCATTGATACCACCAGTAAAATTGAACCTTTCTATTACGCTGATGGCAGATTAGCACATATCGTTTTCAGTGATTATGATGTGGCAAAACACCAGTTTCATGGTATCAGCAAAACCATATTTTACTATAACGCCAAAAAGCAACAGGATAGCGCAATAACTTATCGCATAAACCCTCAAGGGATTATTGATGGCTTCCTTGATAGGAAAACATACTTTTATGGTACCAGCCAAAAGGTGTGGGACTCTATGGCAGTAAGCTATTTTGACACTACTGCTAAAGTTTACGCCTCCAAATCCTACGTACTTCGCAAATTAGATGGTGATACTATAAAAGTAGAATCACAATACTCAAGTACAGGCAAAGAAGAAAGACTCCACAGTTTCACCTATACAAATGGCAAAATAACCGCTGCGTCATTTAAAACCTGGGATGCTGGCACAAGTGCCTATATAGCCAACATGAATCTTTCCATTAATTATGATGGCAGTGGGAAAATCTCCAAATATAAATTAGACCGCAATACGGCTGCCCTATCAGATTCTTTTGTTATCAGTTTTGATAATAGCGGAATAAACACAGGCATTGAACAAAATAATTTTGCAGGTTCTAACAAAATTTCAGTTTATCCAAATCCTACTTTGGGTGAGGTAAACATCCTTTTAAATGCTGTAGCAAAACAAAGTTCAGTTTCCATTTATAACACAATTGGTCAGTTGGTAATTCAAGAGAATTTAATACAACAAAATCATATCAATATATCATCCTTACCCAACGGCATATACCTCTTGCGTGTAATTGCTGATGGTAAATTGTATGACCAAAAAATCATTAAAGAATAAGCTTTCAATTAACCTTATAAAAAGGTCTTGCTAAAACACTGGCAAGACCTTTTTTATTACGGCAGAATTTTTGGAACTTCGCCCTTAAATAATTCAACCAACATTTATGAATAAAATTTTTCTTCTATTGATTTCAGCATTTCTATTTACCACTGCAAATGCTCAAAATACCGAAACCTCAGATGTACCCTCTATAGTTTTAAAAGACCTCAGTGGAAAGGATGTTGACATTAGCAGCTATGCAAAGTCTGGCAAAATAACCATCATTTCTTTTTGGGCAACATGGTGCTCTCCTTGCAAAAAAGAACTAGAAAACACCAACGAACTTTTGGAAGAATGGAAGAAAAAATATGATTTACAGTTGGTAGGCGTTTCTGTAGATGATAGCCGAGGTGCTATGAAAGTAAAGCCTTATATAGATGGCAAAAAATGGAAGTTTGATATTTTGCTGGATGTAAATCAGGATTGTAAAAGAGTCCTCAATTTCCCTAACGTGCCTTACACCTTATTGATAGATAAAAACGGTAAAATTGTTTATAAACACATAGGCTACCAAGAGGGTGATGAGTTTGTTTTAGAAGACCACATTAAACAAATAAAATAATTATAGAGATGAAAAAAATATTAGTTTACACATTTGCAGTTGCAGGTTTATTTACGTTTGCTGCTTGCTCACAAACCACTGCAAATAATACAGAAACGGCTACAAAAAAAGAAGTACCCGCTATGGTAACGGCTACCACAAATCCGGCATCCGTTGAAGAAACCTCCAAAGAAAAAGATGACGTTTTCCCTGCCCTTACTGTAAAAGATATGGATGGTAAAGAGGTAGATATTAAAACACTTGCCGGTGGCAAACCAGCTATCATTTCTTTTTGGGCTACATGGTGCCCACCCTGCCGCAGAGAGTTGAAAGATTACAATAAAGTATTCCAGAAATGGGAAAAAACTTATGGAGCAAAATTCTTTGCCGTATCAGTAGATGAAGGAAAATCAGTGACAGAAATAAAATCTTTTGCAGCAGAAATGGGATGGAATTTTAAAGTTCTTTTTGATGAAAAAAGAGGCTCTGTAAACCACTTTCAAATGGCAGGAATTCCATTTATGGTAGTAATAGACCCCTCAGGCAAAATAGTAAAAAAGGAAACGGGCTATGACCCATCAGGTGAAAAATCCATTGAGACTTTATTGAAAGGAATGAAATAATAATTCCTAAGAAATTTATAAAAAGCACTCACAATTTTTTGTGGGTGCTTTTTTATTTATAGGGTTCAAAAGTTGGTTGTGCTAACATAGCCTTGGCGCTTACCTTTGCAGCAAAGTATGAATCTTGAAAAGATACAGGAACTCATAAACAGAAGTCAGGAAATTACCCCTGATGACCTGCCTTTATTGGAAGATTTAATAAAAAATTTTCCGTGGTTTTCAGCGCCATATATTATGGCAACCGCTGCCCATAAAAAGCAAAACAGCATTTATTTAGAGAAAGCGGTAAGGCTTGCTGCCGCCTATGCTGGTAGTCGTGAGATATTATATTTTTATTTAAATCCGGATAAAAAACCAAAAGAAGATTCTGACTTTTTAGATGCAACCCAAGATGTTGAAAGCCAAACACAGGAAGAAGAAGCACAAGAAGCTTTCCTAGAAAAAAATGATGAGGTTATTGGAGATATAAGTTTTGATTCTTTCCCAACTTCTCAATATGAAAATCAAACTGAGGTAGCTGAATTTACAGAAGGTAATCAACAGCAAGGAACTAATGAAGAGGTAATTCAAGAATCATTTGATGAAGAACCAAACGGATTATTAGCTGATAGCATTGCTTCTATTTCTCAAGATGATGAAAAAGAACCTGAAACATCCGAAAATATAGAATCGGAAATTAATGATGAGGCTGAGACTTTAGTAACAGAAGTTGCTGAGGAAATAAAAATTGAAGAACCAATAGCAGAAGTAAAAGAAGAAGAAAAAGTAACTGAGGCTATTGACGGGGAACTTAAAGAAAGTTCATCAGTAGAGGAGGTTGAAGAACTACCCGCAGGTTTAATACTCACTAAAGAAAATCCATGGAGTGCAATCTTGGCTGAAGCCCCAATTGAAGAAATAGAACTGGAAGAAGAAAAGATTGGAGGTATAGTTCTTTATGAGGAAGAAAAGAAAAATGCTATATTGGATATTGTAGAAAATCCAACTCCATCCTTGCCCACTAAAACCGAAAAGGAATTGCCAAAACACCGCAAAACAATTTCTGAAATTATGAGTGAAGAGTCTGGCAATACATCATTAGAATATATGCCGGCTTCTGCTGCCGATTACTTTAGTGTATTTACTCCTGAGAACAAAGTGAGTATTAATGCTGACCTTGAAATTGAAGATGATTTTATAGTATCCGGAATAATATCAAAACCAAAAATAACTAATGCCACAATTGCTGAAGCAGAAGATTTTCTGCAATGGTTGGGTAAGTTTTCCATATTAGAAAATTCATATACTGTTATTCATGTTCCTGATGATGCAGTGAAAATAATAAGTAAGGATAGAACCTTAAGCCAACATAAAGTATCTACTAAAGAGGCTACAAATATTATTGATAATTTTATTTCGGCAGAGGCTTGGAAGAACAGAATTGCCCCGGCTAAATTTTATACTGTTGAGGCAATGGCACAAAAAAGTTCTGAGGAAGATACCAGCATTGCCACTGAAACGCTTGCACAAATTTATCTTGAACAAGAGCTCTACAACAAAGCTATTGAAGTATATCAAAGATTGTGTTTGAAATTTCCAGAAAAAAACACGTACTTTGCGGCTCTGATTGAAGAAATCAAAAAAACAAAAAAAGAATAAT
>JAPLCZ010000167.1 GCA_026391915.1 Bacteroidota bacterium
CCTAAGATACTTTGTGCAGAACGCAGGATGGAGTCCTGTATATAGCCTCAGAGCACAGAATATTACAGACCCTGTAAAACTGGATTACGATGCCGTGGTGCGCCAAAAAACTGGAGAAGATTGGAATGATGTAAAGCTAATGTTGGCTACCATTAACCCAAACCTCAGTGGCAACAAACCTGAATTGAGTCCTTGGTATTTGAGTATATATGTTCCAAGACCAATTTATAAGAACAGACTAAAATTTGGTAGGACAAAAGAAGTAACAGATGCAGCTCCAATGTATCAGCAATCAATGCAAAAAGATGAAAGGAGATTGGATGATAAAGATTCCCAAACTATGAGTACCATTGCCGACTATACCACCACCACCCAAGGTCAGCTAAACACCACTTTTGATATTGCCATTAAATACTCCATCCCAAGCGATGATAACGGGCAACAGGTGAGGGTGCAGCAATACAATTTGCCGGCGGTGTATGAGTATATTTCCATCCCAAAATTTGATAAGGATGCATTCCTGCTTGCCAAGGTTGGCGGATGGGAACAGTTTAATCTTATACCAGGCCCTGCCAACTTATTTTTTGATGGCACCTATGTGGGCAAATCGGATATTAATCCTGTGATAACAGGGGATACCCTTGCCCTCTCTTTTGGTAGAGATAAAAAGATTAGTATTGATAGAATTAAAATAAAAGAGCTTGCTAAAAAGCAGCTCCTTGGTGGTACCAAAACAGAAACCTATAGCTATGATATTGTGGTAAAAAATGTAAAGAATGTGCCGGTAAGAATTACCATAGAAGACCAGATTCCTTTAGTAACTGATAAAGACATAAAGGTAGAAGCCCTTGAACTCAGCCATGGTTTTCTGGATGAAGAAACAGGTAAGGTGCTATGGAGAGGTGTTTTGAAACCTAATGAGGTTTACAAAATGCGCCTCACTTATTCTGTTAAATATCCCAAGGGTAAAATTATTATGGGGTTGAATTAGGAAGAACCTCACCCCAACCCCTCTCCAAAAGAGAGGGGCAAGAATAACATCTGTAGCAAATTTCTTTGTGCTATTTGTGGTTAAAGTTTTAAAGCCCTACTTAACCTTCAACTCACTCTCAGGGATTACCAACTCATAAACTACTTTGCCATTAATATCCAAAGTTTGTAGTTTTAGTTGCCTATTTCCTTTACCGCCACTCACAGATATTTTACCATAATTCTGTATCGACTGCAAACTCCCGTTTACCAAAGCTGAGTTATTTAGCTCCTCTGGTTTATTGGGTTTATAAGGGTTGGAGGTGAGGGGTGAGGAGGTGTAATCATACAATTTATAACAACCCGCAGGTTGAATTTGAATGAGCTCAGAGAAGTGCCTATCACCACTAATAAAAAACAATCCGTTGATTTTATTTTCTGTGATAAACTTTAAAAGTCTGTTGTACTCTGCTGAATACTGACTCAAACTTTCTCCTTGAATCTTTGCTGGATTCAGCAACTGATTTCCATTGATAATAAATTTGAAACTGGCTTTGCTGTTCAGCAAATTATCCTCAAGCCAAGTGAGTTGTTGGTTGCCAAAATAGTGTTTATCTGTATCATCTTTTCTCTCATCCGGTGAACGGAAATAGCGGTCATCCAATAAAAAGAAATCAGCATCACTCCAACTGAAAGTGGTGTAGGTGGCGGGATTATCAGGCTCACCAAAGCTCATATTTCCCCAATATTTTTTAAATACTTCTAGGCTATAATCCTTCAATCTAAAGTTGCTGGAGGCGTCATTGCTTCCATAATCATGGTCATCCCAAATGGCATAGTTAGGTTGGTTGGCAAAGATTTTTTGCAGCTCCGGCGTTGCCCTATCATGGCTGTAGCGGTAGTCCATTCCGCTTGTTGAACTATAATCTGCCTCCCGCAAATAGTTGTTATCACCCAGCCAAATCATGAGGTCTGTTTTTTCATTCCCCATGCTTTTAAAAATATCTTTGCTTTGCCCATAAGATTTGCCGGGGCGGTCATAGGCAGAGTCATTAAGGTAGGCACAAGAGCCAAAAATAAAACTAAAATCAGGGGCGGGTTTGCGCCACTCCCACAGCTCACGGGTTTTAAAATTATTGATACTAGAGTAATTATCCACTTCCAATTTGTACTCATATTCTGTCCCGGGTTTTAAATCTCCCAAAATAATTTTTATGGGGTTATAAGCTTGGTGAAGTTGCCCCTTATATTTAGTTTCCTTAAATCCTTCTGACGAGTTTTTCTCTTTATAATACACCGCCACGGCATCCACCTTAGCACTTACCTCGCACCAGATAAGTACAGATTTATGTTCACAAAACCCAAGCATAGGACCTGCAATAAGTTTCGCATTTTGCACCTGTGCAAAGCCGCTGGCGCAGCATAAAAGAAAGAGGAGGGGGAGGAGCTTTTTACTCATGGTATAAGATTTCTTTTTGTTGGTATTCGTGAGAATAGTTCATGATGAGGCAAATTTGCACTTAATAAATTAATTCTCTGTTACCTGTTTTAGTTTCTTTCTTTGGCATCAATTTGTCAAACCCAAAAAAGAATAATTTAGCAAATGCATATAGCAACATAAATTTGCCTACTCAACAAAAACAAAAATTTATAAATAATAGATATGAAAAAAATCACTACACTATTCCTCGCCTTAACAATGGGCGTAATGATGTTCTCATTTAAAGCAGACGATGCTGGCGAACTCATCACCCGTACCGGCCACATTTGGTTCAGTTCCAAAACCGCCATGGAGACTATTGATGGCCACAACAAACAAGTGGCATCTATCCTAAAAACAAAAACCGGAGAACTGGTTTTCTCTGTTATCATGAAAAGTTTTGAGTTTCAAAAAGCATTAATGCAAGAGCATTTTAATGAGAAATATTTGGAGACAGATAAATTCCCAAAAGCAACTTTCAAAGGAAAAATCACCAACCTTGCTGCAGTTAATATTAGCAAGGATGGCACTTACAAAGCAGACGTGGAAGGTGACTTAACAATACACGGTGTTACCAAAAAAGTTATTGAAAAAGCAACGTTCACGGTTAAGGGAGATAATGTAAATGCTAAATGCGATATGAAAGTTGTGTTATCAGAATACAACATTACTGTGCCTCGTGTGGTGGTAGATAAAATTGCAAAAGCAGTGGATGTAAATATGGATTTTGATTACAAACCCAAGAAATAATTTCACTTATTATAAACCAAAAAAAGGCGGACAATATTGTCCGCCTTTTTTATTTATGTAGTTTTTCTTTGCGCTTTAATGCATACTGCTAAATTTGTGAGGTGTTAAGAAACTTTACCCAATGGAGATTTTAGATTTTTTTGAACCCTTAGATATTGCATCTTTTGAACCCGAAAACGGTTTTGATGAAGGCACATGGAGTAAAGCTATTGCCAGCCATACCACAGATAAAATCCCTGACCTCCGCTTTAAAAAAATTGCCCTTATTGGTTTGGTTTCTCCCAATGATAAAATTCAAGAGGCAGCCCAAATTCGTAAACATCTTTACGCCCTAAAACGGGCAGAGTTTGCCGAAGAAATTATTGACCTTGGCAATTTTAAATTTGATTATAAACTTAAAACTTATCAAAGCCTCGGTTACGTTTTAAGCGAATTGATGAACGCAGGAATTGTACCCGTAATTCTTAATGGCAGGCAAGATGTTACTTACTCGCAATACCTCGCTTTCTCTTACATAAAATCCTATGCTAACCTCACCAGTTTTGATGCACATTTGGATTTTAATATGCATGAAAACCCTGAGCTCACAGAGAAAAATTATCTACAAAAAATACTATTGGAAGAGCCTTCTTTTCTTTTCCATTTTAGCCAGGTAGGGTATCAATTACATTTTGCGGATACGCAGATTATTAATTTTCTGGAGAAGCTATATTTTGACATGATTCGCTTGGGTGATGCCAAAGCAAACCTTGCGGATATTGAGCCCGTGCTGCGCAACACGCATTTTGTAAGTTGGGATATTTCTGCCATCCGCCAGGCTGATGCACCAGGTACTAATAAGCCTAGCCCCAATGGGTTTTATGCAGAGGATGCTTGCGCTTTGGCGCGCTATGCAGGAGCTAGCACCCATGTAAAAAATATTGGGTTTTATGAATTCAATCCTGCTAATGATTTAAACGGACAAACCGCCCACCTCATTGCACAAATGGTGTGGTATTTTACGGATGGTTTCCTGAACCGCTACAATGAAAACCCAATAGATAACAGAGATGAGTTCTTGAAGTTTATCACCAGTTTGCAGGATAATAATTACCAGATAGTTTTCTACAAAAGCAAGCGCACAGACCGTTGGTGGATGGAAGTACCTATCAACGAAAAAGAGTTTGATAACTCCACACATATCATCCCTTGCTCATACAATGATTATGTGGCTGCTACCAAAGAGCAAATACCGGATAGGTGGTGGCAGGCAATGAAAAAGTTGTCGTAGAAAAAGAACCAAAATCTAACCCTAAAACTCCCCAATGTTCAAATGGCTTAAAGATTATTTTGATGTAAGCAATAGGGAACGCAATGGCATTATCATCATGATGGTGCTGATAGTTTTGGTGGCGGTGTTCATGTTTACTTTTAGCTTCCTTTTTCCTGATGAAAAACCTGACCCCAATCAGTATAAAGATTTGGTGGAAAAGCTCAAGCAAAAACCACAGTATGACACCCTACAAACCAAACCAACAGGGGAGTTAGAACTCAATACTTCCGCACCTGTTTCGCTTTTTTATTTTAACCCTAACAATGCTACTGAAGAGGATTTTATTAAGCTTGGGATAAAAGAAAAAACAGCAAAGACTATCCTCAATTACAGAAGCAAAGGTATTAAAGGAGTGGGGCCATCCTTCGCCTCAAGAATTCTAAAACTCAGGAAAGCATTAGGCGGTTTCCTCAACAAAGAACAACTTTTTGAGGTATGGGGAATGGATACTGCTAAGTTTGAGGGTATCAAAAATCAAGTAACTATCAACACCTCTTTGGTGCATTACATATCCCTCAACAAAAGTAGTTTTGATGAGATGAAAACCCACCCCTACATCCGTTGGAAGATGGCAAAACTGATTACCCGCTACAGAGAAGCCCACTATAATAAAATCAGTTCATGGGATGAACTCAATAATATTATTGGGTTGGATAAAATGGCTTTGGCTAAAGCAAAAGGGTATTTGGTTTTGGAATAGCCGCCTCCCAATCCTTATCATCATCAGTACTTTTATGCCTATGATGGCGGTTGCCTTTGGGTAATTCATTGCCGCAATCCATGCACACCAAACCACGTTTTGTCATTAGCCAATGGTGCCCAAGCATATCAGTATCATACTCATTGTTTACGTTTTTAATATCGTAAATAAAGTTTTCAAGAGAGGGGGAGAGGAATATGGTTTTGCCAACAGGTATGTATAAAATCAGCTTTACGCGTTGCAACTTCCAAGAGGTGTTTTTGGTGATACTGCAATAGCGGTCAAAAGTAATCAGGCTATCTTTTTGGGTGAAATTATATTCTACCAAACTCGTGTTTTTGCTGGCATCAAGTATGGTTCCACCACGGGCATAGGTTAGTTTATCCAACTCTATTTCATTGCCATCACTTTGGCGAATATCAAGCTGCACATTATTCAAAATGTCATCAGTATTAAAATGGAAATCTTTGTTCCGCCAATGGAAAGAATTACTCCAATCCTCCTCATCGCCCTCCTCTTTAGTAGCGCTAATGTATAGCGTATCCGATTTTATAGGTTTCAATTCAAGCGTAGTTCTGGTAGATACTGAGGTTTTATTATTGCGGTAAAGCAACAGCCCCAAAGCCATCAACATAATCACCCCACCAAACCACAGCACACCCCCTACCCTACCAATGAGTTTACTCCTGTTTTTAAAATTAAACAGCGTTTGAAAACCTTTAATAATTAGCATGAGGAGTGGAATGCCTACTACCAAACACATAGCACTTATGGCTAACATTCGGGTTTTGTAATCATCAAATAAATGACCTATAAAAAAGGTATTGGAGGCGTAGCCTGATATATAAAGAATAAAAGCAAGCAGCAGCGCAAACCCAACCCCAATAGCAATTGCCGCAAAGAATTTTGCAAACGCCTTAGCTAAAATAGTAAGGAAATCAACAAAGGAATCTGCTACATCATGGGCTTCCCTTTTAAATTTCTCTTGCCTGCCAGAGGTTTTAAAATCATTGATGTTTTTTTTTAGATTATCAAACTCCTCCTCCACATTTTTCTGAATATTGTGCAGGTTGATGGGTTCCCCACGCATCTCTAGTTTCTCAGAGGTTGTCTTAGCTTTGGGGATGATAATCCAGAGGATAACATAAATCAAAAGCCCGCTGCCAAAGGTGAAGAATATTACTACAAAGAAGAGGCGAATCCATACAGGGTCAATACCACCAAAATAATTAGCAATACCAGAACAAACCCCCCCCAATACTTTGCTTTCCCCATCCCTAAAAAGACGGCGTGAACCACTTCTGTACCCGCCATATTCTGTATGAGAATAACTCTTATTTTCTTGCTGAGAACCGCCATCAGCATCCGCAAAATCTTTGGGCATTCCCATAATTTTTATCACCGTTTCCACATCATCTTTGCTGATGGATTGCTTGCCGGGAGTTAGTTTTTCCTGTAGCATTTCTGCAATGCGGCTTTCAATATCACTGATGATTTCATGGTTGCCATCAGTGCCACTAAAATGCCCGCGGATGGAGTCCAAATAGTTTTTGAGCATATCATACGCCTGCTCATCCACATTAAAAACTACACCGCCAATGTTTACTGCAATTACCTTATTCATATTTTTATGATTTTGATTTTTTTGTTGTGATTTTAACAGCCTCATTCAACTCACCCCATGCATTATGGAGTTGTTCTAAAAACAGATTCCCGTTTTTGGTGAGTACGTAATATTTGCGAGGTGGACCTTGCACAGACTCCACCCATTTGTAGTCCAGAAGCCCCATATTTTTTAGGCGTGTTAGCAGCGGATAAAGTGTCCCCTCAACAATAATGAGTTTTGCATCCTTCATTTGCGTGATGATATCCGAAGCATAAATTTCTCCCTGCGCTATGATGGCAAGCACACAATACTCCAATACCCCTTTCCGCATTTGTGCAATTGTATTATCTACATTCATGCGGCAAAGCTATAACAAATAGTACTATGTATTGCAAAGTACTATGTAAAAAAATTATTCTCTGGTTTTATAGGGGCAATGCCGGCAACCACTGCCACAGCAAAAGCCTCTGCGTAAATGGTATTGCGCTGTAAAAACCATCAACCCATCTTCAGTAAAATAGTAATCCCCTTCTATGGGGGTTAGGGGAAGTACGGGCTTATCAGGCTTGGGAGGAGGCTGCAAGTCCCGACTATTCGGGAGATTTTTCTTCTTCATAGATTTCTTTTTCCATGAGTTGCTTGCGGAAGAGCCCGTAATAATAACCACCTTGGGTTAGCAAATCATCATGTTTGCCTTCTTCGCTGATGTTGCCATCTTTCAATACAATAATGTGAGTGCAGTTCTTAACGGTAGAGACTCTGTGGCTAATAATCACAGAGGTTTTATTGCGCATCACTACGCTAAGGTTTTGGAGAATCTGAGATTCGGTAGCATTATCAATGGCAGAGAAACAATCATCTAATATTAAAATAGAAGGATTATTAATGATGGCTCTTGCCAAAGTGAGCCGTTGCTTTTGCCCACCACTAAGGGTTATCCCTCTCTCCCCAATCATGGTATCATATCCTTTGGGGAACTGAATAATATCCTTATGCACATCAGCCATTGTGGCGGCATCAATCACCCTTTTATCCAATTCAATTTTCTCTGCGCTGTTAAGAGATTCATAAGGAGTAGGATTCCCAAAGAGTATGTTTTCGCGGATGCTATCAGAGAATAAAAAATTATCTTGCGGCACATAACCCGTTTGGCTTAGGTAGCTGCCAAGGTTGATATCCTTAATGTTTTTGTTATCAATAATCACCTCACCATTATCCACATCATACGCCCTGGTGAGGAGGTACGCCAAAGAAGATTTGCCAGAACCCGTCTTACCAATTACGCCCAAAGAATCACCTGCTTTAATGTTGAGATTGATGTTTTTCAACGCATGAATTCCTGTTTCGGGATAGGTAAAATTCACATCCTTTAAATTGATATTCCCCACTACTTTTTCAGATTGATGGTTGGTAGAAACAATATCAGGTTGCACATGCATAATATCGTTAATACGCTTTTGCGAAACCGCAGCACGTTGTATGAGAGAGGTAACAAAACCCACCGCAGTAACTGGCCACGCCAGCAAAGTGATATAGATAAAAAACTCTGCTATATTACCCGCGGTCATAGTACCTCGAATGGTTTCATTGCCGCCAATATAAAGCGTCATTAGTATGCCGACTCCCATCAATAAAGCTATGAGGGGGAAGAACAACGCATCAATCCTTGCCAGAGAAAGTGAACGCCCACGGTAGGCATTGCTCTCTTCATTAAAATGATTTTTAATGGCCTCCTCAGCAGCAAAAGTTTTAATCACTCTAATACCAGAAAACACCTCTTGGGTAAAAGTAGTAATACTGCTGAGCTGTTCCTGCAACTGATTGCTTCTTTTAAAAATAATGTTGTTAACGTAATACACCATAAAAGCAAGTATGGGCATCGGCAGCATTACATAAAATGTAAGGCGTGGATTTACAGAGAGCATAATTGCCACCACCAAAACAATAGTAGTTATCATATTTACCCCATACATAATGGCAGGCCCTACATACATCCTCACACGCCCAACATCCTCACTAATGCGCGCCATGAGGTCGCCAGTGTTGTGGTTGCGGTAGTAGCTAAGTGATAACTTTTGAAACTGATTATAAAGGTCGTTCTTTAAATCATACTCCACCTTGCGTGAGATAACGATTATAGTCTGCCTCATCAAAAACATAAAAATGCCCCGCAGAATTGCCATCCCAATAATAATAAAAGTATATCGGATAAGGGAATGCGCCAATTCGCCACTCATAATTCTATCAAGTGATGCCGTTTTGTGCAGCTCATAATATTTAAGTGTGGCGCCCACTTTATCAAACGCATGTCGGAAAACCTGTGCAGGCACTATAGCAAAAAAGTTAGAGATGATGACAAACACCACCCCTGCCAACAACCTCCCGCGATAACGCCATAGGTATTTGTTAAGAGATTTGAGAGAGGAGAGTTTGGAAGCCAAGATTATGGGGAGAATGTGAGGGCAAAATTAGAGTTTTTTTAATGGGGTTTCTTCTTCCTTAGTTTACACACTTTTACCAAGGAGGGTTCAACACTACTTTTCATCCCCCTCAAAATTCTTTTTAGCCCTGATAATAAAGTGCTTCAAATAAAATCTTGAAATGGGGTTATGAATTACATATCTCTTGCGCCTACCTTTGCGCCATATTTTTCAATTTAACTCACAAATCAATTGCAAAGCACCCATTCTGAAATGCTAACAGAGACCAAAACAGAAACAGCAGGAGTACTGTTTGATAAACTCAATCAGTATGATTATGAACAAATCGTTTTTTGTCAGGATAAAGCCACCGGACTTAAAGCCATCATTGCCATCCACAATACCACGCTTGGTCCCGGTTTAGGAGGCACAAGAATGTATCATTACAATAATGAGCAGGAAGCCATCACTGATGTGCTTAGGCTCAGCAGAGGGATGACTTATAAAGCAGCAATTTCAGGATTAAATCTTGGGGGTGCTAAGGCAGTAATTATAGGTGACCATCGCAAACTTAAAAGCGAGGCTTTGATGCGCAAATTTGGGCGTTTTGTAGAAAACCTCCATGGCAAATACATCACTGCGGAAGATGTGGGAACTACCACTAAAGATATGGAATACATCAATATGGAAACCAGCCATGTGGTTGGGTTGCCTGAGATAATGGGTGGTGGCGGAGACCCATCTCCAGTTACCGCTTATGGTGTGTTTTTAGGGATGAAAGCATGTGCCAAAGAAGTATATGGCAATGACCATTTGGATGGCAAAAAAGTATTGGTAGAAGGGGTAGGGAAAGTAGGAGGCCACCTTGTTGAAATGCTTGTAGCAGAAGGTGCAAAAGTTACCGTGGCAGATATTAACGAAGAGGCAATCCATGAAATGGTGCGCCGCTTTGATGTTGGTGTTTGTGCTTTGGATAAAACCCATGAACAAGATATTGATATTTATTCTCCATGTGCTTTGGGTGCATCTTTAAATGATGAATCCATTCCACAATTAAAATGTGCTATAGTGGCAGGAGCTGCTAATAACCAATTGGCTGATGAAACCCGCCATGGCAGAATGTTAATGGAAAAAGGGATACTCTATGCCCCTGATTTCTTAATTAATGCAGGTGGATTAATCAATGTATATACTGAGTTGCATGGCTACAAAAGAGAAATTGCCATGAGCCGCGCTGAGAATATTTATCAGGTGGCAAGAGATATTATTGCTATGGCAAAGAATGAAAATATTCCTACCTATGCAGCAGCCAATAAAATGGCAGAGTTGCGCATAGAAGCCATTGCAGGTGTAAAAAGAACTTTCTAAGACAAGTTTAAATATTAAATGCTAAGCCGAAGGCACATCAGGGTGAAGGTGCTGCAAACCCTGTATGTTTATTTTAATGACGAAGACCCGCCTACCACTAAGGCGTTGGTTACTTTGCTTCATCGGAATACAGATAAGATGTATGAACTATACCTCTATCTGCTACTGATGGTAGAAGAGCTTGGCAATTTCATGTTACATTATGAAGAAGAAGTAAAAGGACGCTACATCCTTAATGATGTGGATGTGCAAAATAGTTCACGCATTTACAACAGCACCATCATGCAAAGCCTTATGAATAATGAGGAATTTCATGCAGAGTTAAAACGATATAAAGTAACCTGGCAAGGTGACAATGATTTGCTGCGCAAGATATTTTTAGACCTCAAAAACCAAGAGGTTTATAATGATTTCTTAAAGAACATTGACTCAAAACTTATTACTGATAGAGATGTTTTTTCATTTATCATAAAACATTACCCCGCTAACCTTGCGCTACTTACCCAGCATTTGGAAGAGGTGTATTTTAATTGGTGGGATGATAAAAAAATTGTGGTGCAAGCAGCCATAAAAACTATCCAGGCAATTAGTGAAAAGCAGGAAGATTTCTTGCAGCCTTTTAGCCAGAAAAACCATGCAGATAGTATTGAGTTTGCCGAAGAACTCTTAGAAAAAACTATTGCACAAAGCAAAGAACTTGATAAATTGATAGCCCCGAAAATCACCAAATGGGAGCCCCACATGATAGCCATTATGGATATCATCATCATCAAAATGGCGCTGTGCGAATTCATCAACTTCCCAAGTATTCCTCTCACGGTTACTATCAATGAGTATATTGATTTAAGTAAACTTTACTCTACCCCCAATAGCAAAAAATTTGTGAATGGTGTGCTGGATGCCATCCGTATTGAGATGAAAAAAGACGGCAGGTTAGTGAAGAATTAAAGTCTATTCATACACATCTTTCCGATGTCCTGCAGTAAGAATAAATACAGTTAAAATATTGTCTTCAATATCATAGATGATTCTATAATCCCCTTGTCGGATTCTGTAACCAAGTCGTCCTTTTAATTTTTTAGCCCCTTCTGGTCTTGGGTTTTTCGCCAAATCAAGAATAGTATTTTTTATTCGGGTATAATCTGGATCTTTAATTTTACCTAGTTGCTTGGCTGCATGTTTTTCAATAACTATTTGATAAATCATGCATGTTTTCTTTTCTGCTCAATACTCTTAAAAACATTAGCCACGGGAATGAATTCTTGCTTTCTTGCCTTTGCTTTGTCATAGGCTTTAATACATTCCAACTCATCTAATTCCTCCAAAATTCTTTCATAATCTTTAACTGGAACAATTACCGCTACCTTCTTTCCTTGGTCGTTTGTGATATACTGCGTTTTCATAATTAAAAACAAAGTTAAACTTAATTTTTAGAATACTATTTTCTCAAACTCACCACATACTCCTTTAAAGCATCAACCTCTACAGGGGTTAGTTTGCCATCATAAGCTGGCATAGAAAGTTTGCCTTGTTTGATGATAAAAGTAATAGCGATTTACTTGTGATAAGATTGGCTGCACCCGTAAGACCTGCATCCCCTTTTTCACCATGGCAGTTGATGCAATTCATTACCCCATTACTTTTATACAGGGTCTCACCATGCTTAGTTTTGTTATAGTCTTTAGCAATTGGTTCAATTCTCTCTGATGCCTCACTCTCAAAATTCAAAACCTTCCTCATCTTTTTTGATTCACTGATTCCGTAAATTAACAAAAATAAAATGAAGGCTAAAATACCCATCATTTTGTTGTACTTCTTCATGGCTATTACGCCACAAAGAATGGCAATTACCATCAACCCAAGCTTAAAATACAGCCACCCTTCTTGCCCGTTATGAGAAATAACAGCCATCCAAATTCCTGTAACTAAAAAGACAGTGGGCACAATCATCTCTACCAATTTTGTTTTTTGGCGGATGCTGTCAACAGCAGCTTTATCTTTAGTGAGGAGGATATAAAGTTTGTAAAGAAATACTGCCAAATAAATACAAACAAAAAGTAGGTGGGTATGTTTTAGACCAACATATAGCATAGTTATTTTTATTATTGGGCAAAGCTAAAAAGAAAATCTCACTACAACTTCACTACCTGCCTCACAGCCCTTTTATCCCCTGAAATAATCTGTACCATATAAACCCCCGCAGGAATATTTTTCAAGTCAATGGTGGTTAGCTTTCCAAAAGTTTTAGAACTTTTGGAAAGCTGAGAATCATAAACCTTTTGCCCAAGGGTATTGAATAAAGTGATATGCAAGGTGGTTGGTTTGTCACTAGCTACGGCGTTTTCAATTTCAATATTCAAAACATCTTTTACAGGATTAGGATATAATTTTATTTTTGTTTTGTTCAAAATCAAATCATCAATTCCAGTAGTTGCTGAGTCAAGATTCTCAATATAAAGTATGGCGTTAGTTGTCCCATCAGAGGTTACAGACACTGCTTTTTTATTATCAAGGAAAGCCGTTTTTAGTAAGTCAAAGTTGGGAGCTCCGGCATTATTTACATTTAGCTTTTTCCATGTAGCACCTTTATCATTGGTGAGCCAAACCCCCTCATTATTGGTAGAAATAAATCCATTCACAGAATCTATAAACTGAATGCCTCTAATCGCTTGGGCAGTATCCACAGAAATCTGTTTCCATGATTTTCCTCCATCTAAAGTTTTGAATAATCCTTCTCCACCAGCATAGCCCACCTGATTATTCATAAAACAAATGCAGTACATATTCTTATTTTTAAAGGCGGAATTTTTAGCAGCGATACTCCAGTTTTTACCGCCATCAGCACTATAAAAAACTCCATTATTTGATAAGCCAGTTATATAACTTGAATCTACATACCTAACCCATGCAGGTGAAGAGTTTGCACCTGCATTAAATGCCAAAGTCCAGTTTACACCACCATCATTTGTTATATAAATTCCAGAGTCATTATTAAGAGTAGCTAATCCCTTTTTAGCATTATAAAATGTGATACTTTTTATAACAATATTAGCCCTGTTTTTTCCGGCAAATGTCATCCCTGCAACACTATCCCATGTTAATCCGGAGTCAAGACTTTTTATGAGCTGACTACCCCCTGCATAGGTAATATCATTATATGTTTTTGAAACAGAAATTAACTCCTTTGGAAACATAGTGGAGTTAATTTGATTCCAGTTTTTGCCCCCGTCCTTAGTGTGCAACACCAATGATTTTGAGTTGGAATCCTTACCTACAATATAGCCGGTATTGGTATCAAAGAACCTTACTTCAGTATAAACTTCACGCGTGCTTTTCCTCAAAAATTTCCATTGGGCATGGGCATTAATGGTGAAGATAAATAAAATAGAAATAAGAGTGTGTAGCTTTTTCATGGGGCGTTTTCGTTACTGAGAATTCATTTACGAAATTAGGAGTTAATTGGATTTTGAGGAAAGAAAAATCCTACAACTTCACCACTTGCTTTACTGCCCTACTTTCCCCTGCAATCACTTGCACCCTATACACCCCTGTGGGGATATTTTTCAAATCAATCTGATAGGAAGTTTGTTTGCTCTTAGCTTCAAAAACCTTTTGCCCAAGGGTGTTGAATAGTGAAATTTCTAAACCTCGTAGGTTTTCAAAACCTACAAGGTTTGTATTTACTACCTCAATATTCAAAATATCCTTTGCTGGATTTGGGTAAATATTTAAAGTGAATTCATTGGTTGAATTTTCAATACCAACCCCACTTGGGTAAGCATAGCTATTGGTTAAAGAAAAGCAGCCATTGCCACCTGTTACCCGCACTTTATATTTCCCAAATTTTGTGGGTTTATAGTATTGGTGGGTTGCCCCAGCAATATCTGTTGAGTCCTCCATCCATTGGTAATTACCGGAGGTTTTGGTGGCATAAAGACTATCATTACTTTGGGTAATTGTTGGCATGTTTGGGGTAGGGAGGACTTTGATGTGCATGGTGTCAGAATTGGAGCAGTTGGTAAAATCATTTACTCTAACAAATATGGTTGTATCCCTAGTAATAGTTGGGGTGCTATAGGCTTTCTTTTTATCTCCGCCTGTACTCCAAGTATAAGAATAAGGTGGGGTGCCTTTATAGGCTTTTACTGGAATAAAGAGATTAGTGTAAGCACAAACAGAGGTGTCTTTCGGAAGTTCAGCCTCAAGATATTGGGGCATTGTATAAGTACCACTGTCAGACCCTTCACATTTCCATTTATTCTCAAAATCAACCCTCCATTTATAGGTACCGGGCTTTCTAAAATGATGGCTTATTTTATTGCCATATCTTATCCAAGAATGGTCATAATCTTCTATACTCCAAACATACTTTGCTATATCAGTATTATTTTTTGGGAAGGCATAAAATACAACATCCCCACAACCCTTTGCTGAATCAATCACATTAACCTGAGGATGTTCATGCACATAGATACTATATGCTCTTGAAACCCTACCATTAATAGGCGAATCATCATCCATGGCATTAACTACAAATGTATAAGGTGTGCTTCTAACATCTTGTGGTTTGGGTTGCCAACAAAAAATAGATTTAGGGTGTTTCTTATTTTTCTCATTGATAAATGTTGCCCCTGGTATTCCCTTATTCCAATCTACAAATACAGTATCTGTGGTGTCAGCATCATAACTATTAATTGTAAAACATTTGTAATGACTTTCACACATATGAATCTCCGTTTGGGAGGTGCCATCAATGCCACTAAGCATAGGCACATGGTTAGTACTTGTATCAATAATTATTAATTGGGCGTCAATCATTACATCTCCCTTTTTATAAGGTTGGTTGGCTGAGTCTTTACCCCATTCTTGAATTTTTACAACTATAATTGTTTGGTCTGTTTTGATTGGCATAAACTGCATATCACCTGTGGCAGAATCAAAATGAAACCCACAAAAGTTGGGTAACCAAGAGGAGTCTGCATTTGGGAATCCGGCAAACCATAAAGGTTTTTTCTTGCTGTATGGGCTGTTATAACTTAACTTATTTCCTGCACCTTGCAAGGGGTCAGTCATATAATAAACCAATGAATCTCCATCATCATCTATTACCCCATAGTTAAATATTTTTGATTGATTTTTACGAGTTATTAATATAGGCAAATTGGTAGCATAGGGTGAATTATCGCAGGGCTTAATGCATCTGTTTAAGTTTGCTTCTACATAAAAATCCTTCGCATTATAGCTTCTGCTGTTAAACAACTCCCATGATAAAACCATATCACAGCAGGTAGTTTTTATTCCTTTTTTAAGGGCAAGAGTCGCGGTGAAAGTATAGCGTTGTATTCCGTAAGGAAAGACACAAGTTGAACTCTGACTTCTATTGCAGGCTGTTTTAGAGGTTGGGGTAACATCCACACCGGCTGACATTTTTGTGTTGGAGATTGCGTTTTTCCCAACTCCACATAAGATGTAATTAATGGATTGGTTTGAAATGCTAATTCCATTACAATCCCTATAAATATTTGCTGAAATTAAAAACGTGTCTTGTGTGCCCATACATTTCCAAGTAATCTCACCACCTATTA
>JAPLCZ010000169.1 GCA_026391915.1 Bacteroidota bacterium
TATGAAATGGGTTATAGAAAATTCATCATCACCCCACACGTAATGACGGATTTTTATAAGAACTCACCCGAAACAATTATAGAATGTTGCAACAAACTAAGGGTAGTTTTAAAAGAACATAATATTGATGTAGCCATAGAACCCAGTGCAGAATATTATTTGGATGAAGGCTTTTCTACCTTGATAAAAGAAAAAAAACTCCTGAGTTTTGGTAAGCCCAATTATGTATTGGTAGAAACCAATTACATGGAGAAAACCAATAATTTTTTTGACCTGATGTTTCAGTTAAAATTGGCTGGCTATACCCCCATCCTTGCCCACCCTGAGAGGTATCTTTATCTGTATGATGACTTCAGTAAATACGAAGATATTTTTGAGAGGGAGATTCTCTTTCAGGTAAACCTGATGAGCCTTTGCGGGTACTATTCGCCCATGGCGCTAAAGATTGCAAAAAAGCTAATGGAGAAAAATATGATTCATTTTATTGGGTCTGATATCCACAGCCCAAAGCATCTTGTGCATCTGCAAAAATCTATAGATACCAAACTTTTTAAGCAGATTGCCGCCTTGCCATTGCTTAATAATTCTTTGCTCTAAAATAAGAATGAGGATTTGGGAGAAACCTTTTATACGCAATATCTAAAGCCATTACTAGATGTGCTTTTTGCCATTATAGTTCTGCCTTTTGCTTTCATAATTTCCATACTAGTAGTATTGGTTCTTTCTTTTACCAATAGCGGAAAAATACTTTTTACACAATCCAGAATAGGCAAAGGTGAAAGACCTTTTACAATTTATAAATTCAGGACTTTAACGGATTTAAAGGATAGTAAGGGGAGTACTTTGCCAGATGCAGAAAGGCAATTTGCTGTGGGCAATTTCATCCGCCAAATGCACTGGGATGAGGTGCCACAACTGATTAATATCTTAAAAGGTGATTTATCTTTTATTGGGGCAAGACCATTATTGCCTGAGTACCTCCCACATTATTCAACACAACAACAACAAAGACATTTGGCAAAGCCCGGCTTAACGGGTTTATCACAAATAAAGGGAGGCAATGCGCTTAGCTGGCAGCACAGGCTTAGGTATGA
Organism: Bacteroidota bacterium; assembly: GCA_026391915.1. Lineage (GTDB taxonomy): Bacteria > Bacteroidota > Bacteroidia > CAILMK01 > CAILMK01 > JAPLCZ01. Next base: position 1,095 of record JAPLCZ010000169.1, read on the forward strand.
TAGCTTTTATGCCTCGCATATTAGCTTTGGGTTGGATGCCTACATCCTTTACCGCACCATCATTTATGTGCTTTTTGAAAAGAATAAAACTTCCATTAGCACTTCTTTTATTGACAGTATAAATAAAAACAAAGTCTGAATTCCATTATCTATCAACTGCAATTCTATATTTGCCATTAATTAAACGGAAGAAAACATCACCACTATAAATTTTATGAAAGCAAAATTTTATCTGCAACTCCTTGTCATAATAACTTTACTTGCTGCCGGATGTGGTAAGGATACCTCCAATAATCCTGTTGAAACTGCGGTTATGTTCCTTGGGAATAAAGGTGCAGGTAGTAATTATTACAATCATAAACATATTGAAAATACCATTTCCTCTTTTCAAGAAGCTATAGCAACAGATTTAGAGGGTGTAGCCGCTGATATACAAATGAGTTTGGATGGTACGCTTTGGATGTATAGCAATACTGACCTCAGCAATAGTTGTAACAAAGCCCATAATTGCATTATCAATTTGCATGATGCTGATATTGAAAAACGTATTATCTGCGACAGCCTAAAAAAGGACAGAGTTTATAAACTTTCTGAGCTGATTGACATTTGGAATGCAAACACCAAAGGTTTTATTCTTTCTCTTAATCTCCTTAGTAGTAAAGACATTCCTTCTGATTCTTTTGACCTCTATGGTGGCGATGAAAGTTATATGATAAAATTATCAGGGAGTCTGATTAAATTATTAACCGGTAATAAACACCCTGCAAGTGTGATTGTAGAAACGGATAACAGAACCCTAAAAGATAGATTATCTGCCAAAGTAATTGGGGTTTCTTATTGCTTATCTAGTTCAGAGGATTTTAATACCCGAATTGCCAATTGCCTGGCTTGGGGCTTTAATGGTTTTAGCGTGTGGACAGGTACTAAAAACCTCTCCAAAGATGCTATTCAATCCGCAAAAAGCCAAGGACTTTTTGTGCAGGTTTTTATTCCATCTGCCGAAGAAACTCTTAGGGATGCGCTTAATTTAAATCCCACTTACATCCTTACCAATAAGGTTGACGCCAAGGCGGTGCTTAACGTAAAATAATTACTAACCACCTCATCAAAGTTTGGAACCTAAAGTCCGCCGTGTACTCTTAGTAATAGGTGCTTTTTTTGTCACCAATGCTTTGCTTGCGGAGCTTATTGGTGTTAAACTTTTTTCTGTAGAACACACGCTTGGTTTAAATTCCCTAAACTGGAATATTCTGGGATATCATCTTTCTTTTGACCTCACTGCGGGGGTTATCCTATGGCCATTTGTGTTTGTGCTTACTGATATTGCCAATGAGTATTTTGGTAAAAAGGGCGTAAGGCTATTGAGCTATTTGGTGGTGGGTATGATTGGTTATTCCTTCCTGATGATATTGCTTGCAGTCTATATTTCTCCATCTACTTTTTGGGTATTGCGGGATATGCCTGATGGCAGCAAACTAAATATGGACGAAGCTTTCAATGCCATCTTTGGGCAAAGCGGGTGGATAATAGTAGGCTCCATCACTGCTTTTTTATTGGGGCAATTGGTGGATGTTTGGGTATTTCATCAGTTGCGCAAAAGAACAGGGCATGGCAAAATATGGTTGCGGGCTACCGGCAGCACATTGGTAAGCCAACTGATAGATAGTTTTGTAGTGCTCTTTATTGCCTTTTATATTGGCGGCCCACATTGGCCATTAATGCAAGTGCTTGCCATAGCTTTAAACAACTACATCTTTAAATTTATGGCTGCCATAGCCATGACCCCCATGGTCTATCTTTTCCATAATATTATTGATAAATATCTGGGTACAAAACTTTCCAATAAACTAATGGAAAGCGCGGCGAAGCAATAGGGCAATTCAATAAATCATCCTTAACTTCCATTACCCTATCTTTGTGAGGCACCAATCTATCAAACCATGAACATTACTGATTTTATTAAGCTCAATAAATTCACCGCCAAAGAGGGTAAAAGTATTTCACTTAAAAAATTCCCTACCCACTATAAGGGCAAAGCAATAGATAAAGAAGAAAGTGAGGAGTTGCTAAAGCAAAGTCTGGATAGGCTCTCAGAATCACAAGATAAACTTTACTCTAAAAACCAATATAGCCTGCTGATAATATTGCAGGCAATGGATGCAGCTGGTAAGGATGGTGTGGTAAAACACATCACTACCGGGCTTAACCCTGTAGGGGTAAAAATCACTTCTTTTAAAGCTCCCACCACCGCAGAGCTTGAGCATGATTATTTATGGCGGCATTGTCTGGCGTTGCCTTCGCGGGGTGATATTGGCATTTTTAACCGGTCTCATTATGAAAATGTGATAACCACCAAAGTGCATCCTGAGTATTTACTAAGCCAGCAATTGCCCCACATCCATTCTGTAAAAGATATTGATGATGCCTTTTGGCAGAAGCGCTATAGAGAGATACGGAACTTTGAACGCACCATTGCGGAAAACGGTACTGTAATTCTCAAATTCTTTTTGCATGTATCCAAAGAAGAACAAAAAAAGCGATTGCTGGAGAGGATTGATAACCCAAAAAAGAACTGGAAGTTTTCTTCTGGAGATATTACTGAACGTGGCTTTTGGCAGCAATATCATAAAGCCTATGAAGCTGCTATTAGCAATACCTCAACAGAATATGCCCCTTGGTTCATCGTCCCTGCAGATGATAAATGGTTTACCCGCCTCATGGTTTCTGAAACCATCAACCTTACATTGGATAAACTAAAACTCACCTACCCAACGGTGGAGGGTGTTCAAAAAGCATCCTTACAAAAGGCAAAGAAGATTTTACTTGCGGAAGAATAGATAGAGGCCTTCCCGCCGATGTCTCCCGTAAGGGACTCGGCGGTGCACCTGACTACGAGTCCCTTTCAGGAACTCATTTGAGAAATTAGAGTTCCTTTAATATCTTAAAGAGGGGTAAATCATACCATTCATCCAAGCAGGGGAAATATAAGCGGGTAGGCTTGTAATATGCCATTTCTCACAATAGGGGCATTTGTAGCTGCGGTTAAGTTGTTTATCTTTTCCATGCATCAGCCTATTAATCCGCTGTCCATCTTTAGTGTAGTAATGTTTTTTTGATTTGTTGATAATCTCTTGCGCAATTCTAAATGAGTCATAAGATTTTTTAGTGCATTCCATCATTTTTCTTTTAAAGGTTGATTGAATTATTTATGCACTACTAACGCAGGATGTTTTGGGATAGTATTTTTTTGATAAAAATTTTTGGAAATTGTATTAAATAAAAAAGCCCCATTATTGGGACTTTTTTATTTAAATATTTTGTGGATGGATACCTTAAAACAGCCCCCCTCTTTCCCTCTCAATCCTATTTATTATATCACCTAACTGGGCGGGGTCTTCTTCAAAATTGCAATCATCAACATTGATTACAAGTAGGCGGTTTGCTTTATCATAACCCTCAATAAATTCTTCATAGCGGGCATTGAGTTTTTTAAGATAATCAAGGCGGATGCTGTCCTCAAAACTGCGCCCCCGCTTTTGAATTTGGGTAACCAAAGTAGGGATGGAAGCACGTAAATAAATTAATAAATCAGGGGGCGCAATGAGGGATTGCAAAGTTTTATAAAGGTTTTGGTAAGCCTCATAATCTCGCGTACTCATAAGCGACATATCATGCAGATTGGGTGCGAAAATATGTGCATCCTCATAAATAGTTCTGTCTTGAATTACCGATTTTTCACCCGCCCTTATATCAAGAATTTGCTGGAATCTGTTGTTGAGATAATATATCTGCATATGGAAACTCCAACGCTGCATGTCTTGGTAAAAGTCATCAATGTAAGGATTGTTTTCTACCTCCTCAAAGTGGGGAGTCCAGCCATAATGTTTTGCCAGCAGGGTAACAAGTGTGGTTTTTCCTGCGCCAATATTTCCGGCAATGGCTATGTGCTTAAAATCAATTCCGGCGGGTTTTTTATCTGTGGTTTTCTTCATGATTATCAATTAAAAATTCCTGAATCCAATTACGTTTCTCACTTCATCCAAAGTGCGGCGGGCACTGATGCGGGCTTTCTCTTTTCCTTCTTCAGCAACATGCCTTAGGTATGTATTGTCATTAGCAATAGCATCAATTTTTTCACGGATGGGTGCAAGATAATTCACCATATCTTCCGCCAATTGTTTCTTCATATCTCCATAGCGGATGGTCATATTATTATAGCTTTCTTCAAAGGAAGAAACAGTGTCTTGCGTAGAAACATGCTTCATCAAATCAAAGAGATTTTCTACTGCTTCGGGTTTGGTTTCGTTGGGTGTTGTGGGGCCTGTATCTGTAACAGCCCGCATTACTTTTTTACGAATTGCTTCCGCTGAATCTTTTAAGAAAATGCAGGAATTTTCATCATCTGATTTACTCATTTTACCAGTGCCATTTAGGCTTGGCACTTTCACCAATTCATTCCCCATATTAAAAGGGATAGGCTCAGGAAAAACCTCTTGCTGATACACATGATTAAAGCGGCGTGCAAAGTTGCGGCACATCTCAAGATGCTGTTCTTGGTCTTTACCTACCGGCACATGCGTGCCCTTATGCACCAAAATATCTGCAGCCATAAGGGTTGGGTAGGTGAGGAGTCCGGCATTCATATTATCAGGCTGGCTCTTCGCTTTTTCTTTGAAGGTGGGCACACGTTCCAACTCACCAAGGTAGGCATGCATATTAAAGAAAAGATAGAGCTCAGTAATTTCAGGAATATCACTTTGCAGGTATAGAGTAGTTTTGTTGGGGTCTAATCCGCAGGCAAGATATTCCACCAAAACAGTCTTCACATTTTCATGCAAATCCTTTGGGTTTGGGTGAGTGGTGAGGCTATGGTAATCTGCAACAAAAAAGTATGACTCATGCTTTTCCTGCATCAGCACAAACTGTTTTACTGCGCCCAGATAATTACCCAAATGCAAATTTCCTGTTGGTCTAGAACCGCTTACTACTATCTCCTTCATTACTTAATATTTTTCTATTGTAGTTTTACCGAGGATTAGATGGAGAGGAGATGCATTCAGTTTCTAAGACGTCATCCCGAATTTATTTCGTATCTATTAATATTAGATGCTGAAATACCAGCCCGAAAGAATTCATTCTGGCGGGAATTCAGCATGACGCACTGAAGAGCCAACCTGCCTTATCAAAATCCACATGCAAAACTAAGTATGAAGAGGGTATTACGCAGGCTTTACTTTTATTATTTCTACAGTATTTCTGTACTCACTTATTTGCTGCTTTTTCCTATGGCGTATTGCCTGTTGCTTAATAAAAAAACTTACACAGCCATGCATTCACTCAGGCGGTTTTGGGCAAGGATGGTTTTGTTTCTAACTTTTATACGGTGTGATGTTACTAAAGAATTTCAACCAGAAAAAGACAAAACTTATATCTATTGCGGCAATCATTTTTCAAATCTTGATATCATAGTTTGCTTGGCTTATCTGCCTTCTTATTTTGGGTTTTTAGGTAAAACCGAATTGAAATCTTTACCGGGGATTCAACTATTTTTCAGGACAATTGATATTGATGTCAATAGAAAAAACGCTGCACAAAGCGCCATGAGTTATAAAAAATCTGTGATGGCATTAAAGGAAGGAAAATCCCTTGTGATATTCCCTGAAGGCGGAATTATTGGAGAGCCAAGACTCCATCCTTTTAAAGACGGCCCTTTTGATTTGGGCATCAGAACCAAGACAGAAATTATCCCATTTGCCATGCCAGATAACTACAAACTTTTGCCAGATGGAATCAATGAAGCAAAAGCCGGAAAAATCAGATTAATTTTGCACAAAGCTTTTGAAACTTCTCATCTCAAAAAAGAGGACAATGAGAAATTGAGAGATGAGGTTTTTAAAGTGATAAATACATCTTTGAGTAACTAAAAATATAAACCCACGTTTGTAACCCCATGCAAATAGATAATAATACTATTGACCGTGTAG
>JAPLCZ010000025.1 GCA_026391915.1 Bacteroidota bacterium
AGAGATAATTCTTCTTTCGCCTTTTGGTAGTTTTTTTCATCAATCATTTTTTTAATATTTTCTAATCGCCCTTCAAGTTCTTTCAATTGGATTTCAGATTTTATTAGAACCTTATTTTCTTCCGATTTAATTTCGGCAAGAACTTGATTTGCTTCCTCAATTTTATTTTCTTTTATCAAAGATTCGACTTTAATAACCAATAAAGATTCGGCATTTTTTAGGTCAGATTCTTTTTCAGAACTGCTTTTCGCTTGAGGAATGAAAAACACACCAATTGTTATTAAGATTATTATTCCATAAAAAACAGATTCAATAGTTTTCCCCTTTTTACGCTTCAAATCAATTACCCCAAGTTCATTATTTAATTCCTCAAGTAAAAGTTTAACTTTTTTATTTTCGCCAAATAGAGTTCTTGCAGTTCGTGAATACTTCTCAAACGATGCTTTGAGATTATTAAATGTTGTTTGGTTACTTTCACTTTTACCTTCTCAACATAAGTAGTTTTTTCTACTGTAAAAGTAGCAGTGAGTATATCATCTCCTCCCTCCAATCCTTTGATGGTACAACCATCATTATCATTTTCTGAAAACTCAAGTTTAGCATTCATACTTGCCCAAGTTATCTTCCCCACATTATCAGGGAAACGCTTATTTACTTTTATTTTTAGCTTCTCATCTTTGCACACCTGCACCTCATTTTTATCCAATACAATTTGAATTGAAATGATGCTATATTTTACATTGCGCACATCAGTGGAGAATACCTTTTCATTCTTAGAGCATTTAGTCCAATAGCCTTTATCCTGCCCTTTAAAATTGGCATCTGCCGTTGTGCCTGCCTCAGGTATATTGGTGGGGTCAAGCTTCACAATTCCTTTTACGGTGGCAGAAGTATTGGGCAAAGGGTCTTTGGGAATTCTTTTTCCATTTACATAAGTGGGGCAGGGAGGTCCATCTAATTTAAAAGCCATTGGGTCAACTTTTATAGGCCCATTAACTTCTAAAATCTGTGCATCTACCACTCTGCCTTCATCACAGGAGAGGTCATAACTGCCTTCATTAATTACGGTTGGGTTGTCGCCTTTTTTACTTACATACACTTTGTAGGGACCATAGTTGGTCTGCGAAAAACTGAGTTGTGTAGTAAACAGATAAAAAAGACATGCGATTGTCAGTACTGTTTTCTTCATGAGAAATTTATTAAAAGATTGCGATTGATTGCGAAACAAAAAACAAATATAGGGTGCAAATCAGGCGATGCCTCTTTTTCTATATTAATTTTTCTTCACAGGATGTTTATCAAGCCACTCCTCATTAAAGGATTTACCTGAAAAACGTGGTGAATTTCTATGTTTTCCCCAACTGCTACCAAATGCCATGGAGAGCAAAATACTCTTAACTCCTCCGCTTCCTTTATTCATAAAACTGCGGCTAAGGGAGGACTTCCGCCAGAGATACCAACTCAATTTGCCGCTGTCGTTATCAGCTTTATCTTTTTGGCGGTTGTACAAAAGAAGTTTGTGCAAATCAATATTCACGGGGCAAACATCTGTGCATTTGCCACACAAAGTAGAGGCATAACTCAGGTGAACATATTCTTCAAAATTCTTGAGGAATGGAGTAATTACAGAGCCAATGGGGCCTGAATAAGTAGTGCCATAAGCATGGCCTCCAATAGTTTTAAAAACAGGACAAACATTAAGACACGCCCCACATCTTATGCACGCCAACGCCTCCCGCTGTGGCACTTGTCCAAGGAGGTTTGTTCTGCCATTATCTATCAAAACCACATACATTTCTTCCGGACCATCTACCTCATTGCGTTTTCGTGGAGAAGTAATTACTGTGTTATAATTGGTAATCATACTGCCAGTGCCATAGGTGGCAAGAAGGTTTAAAAACAATGGCAAATCACTGATGGAAGGCAATAGCCTCTCAATGCCTGCCACCACAATTTGTATTTTAGGGAAGGAAGCAGAAAGCACCGCATTTCCCTCATTCTCTGTGATAGAAATCCCGCCAATATCTGCCAATAAAAAGTTTGGTAGCAATACTTTGTTCATCCGCTTCCACAGGTTCATTCCATTTTTTTTGTAATAAATTTTGAATATCCTCAGTGGATTTATGCATGGCAGGCGTAACAATATGGTAAGGCGGTTCACCTGCCAACTGCTGTATATATTCCCCCAAATCTGTCTCAATACTTTCTATATTATTTTTGGCAAGATGCTCATTCAGGTGAATCTCCTCACTCACCATACTCTTTGATTTTACAACGGATTTTACCCCATGCTTTTTCAGCACAGCAAGGATTTCTGAGATAGCTTCTGCCCCATCATTAGCCCAAATAAGTTTGCCGCCATTGCGCTTAAAATTCGCCTCAAACTCCAGCAGATATTTCTCCATATTCTCCACCACTTTGCGGCGGGTGGCTGCAGCCCTCTCTCTTGCTAAAGGTAGGTTTGCAAACTGCTCTTTACCCTTTTCATGGGCTACCTCATAGTTATCAATACTGGTATTTACGCGGCTATGCACCTCCACATCAAAAGCTGCCTGAGATGACTTTTGTTTAAATGCGCTATGTGCTTTGGATGACATGGGTGGCAAAGATAGGAAGAGGAGAATTTGAAAATGTGGAAATTTGAAGATTTGAAAATGTGGGTCGCCAAGTTAGGAATGGGGTTGAATAGGGCGTCATGCTAAACTTGTTTCAGCATCTAATTATTCTGAATAACAAAGGTGATTTTCACGATAACTAATTATTTTCTCATAGTATCCTTCCTTGATTTTTTCCCTAATCTGATACAGTGTTAAGATTTTAAAATTAGAGTTAAGTTTCGGAAAATAGCTTGTGAATGTACTATCAAACTGTAAAAAGTAGATTGAGTCTAATGGGTAATATGAAATCCCCATTCGCTTACAATCTATCTTCTGTTTAATTTCATGTCGCTTATTTGCAGATATGAAAGAATCAAATAATAATCTAAACACCTCAGAGGTGTCATTGACTTTAAACTTAATAGTGTTCTTGCTTTCGTTATTTTCGCATGAAACTATTAAGCTGTAAACTACTAAAAATAGAATTAGATTTTTTAACTGTTTCAATATGCTTTTCATGTCTTCCCCTTCAAAACTAAGCAAAATCCATATTCTGCCAAATGGGGTGGTGGTGGGGTAGAAGCATTCCAAAAGTTTTAAACTTTTGGAATGCTTTACTACAAGGTTGCCAAAATTCAAAAACCGCGTTTTTATACTGTCTATAACGTGTACCAAAAAAATACACCTTATAAAATCTTTATTATAAGGCGTACCAAAAAAATACAGGCGATATAAAGCTTATTATAAGGTGTACCAAAAAAATACAGACTATATACACGTGTATATAGACCATCCCAAAAAAATATTAGAGGTATACAAGTGTATCTAAGCTTTCCAGAAACTGGGAGCTTTGTGTCTATGAGTATCTAAGGTATCCAGAAAAAGTATGAGAGGTGAAAAAAGTTTGCGTGATAGTTTTTTAAATTATACACTTTTTTCTAAGAACCTCAAACCGAAAATTATAACTCACCTTCTACAACTTCAAATCAGGGAACCGCTTTTTCATACTCCGCAAGGCAAAGGGGTAAATGAATTTGTGTTTTTTGCCAAAGAGGTGGGCTCTGTGCAAAAAGTGGATGGTGTCCACTTTATTATGGGCATATTTTACCAAAAAGCCATAGCCGTATCTACTGAGTTTTTCATAGATGTAGCGCAGCACCACGGTGGCTTTTAGCTTTTCTTTAAACTGATTTTCTGCCATTGCTGCATAATCTTTTTTATGGATGATAGCCTGCGCTGCCAAATAGCCGGAGGTAATGGCGCTGCGGATGCCAAAGCCCCAAAGCAAATCTTGCAGACCGCTGCTCTCCCCCACACGCATTGCATTGCCTTGCATAAAATTATTTTGCAGGCTAAACGCGCCAATGCCGCCCACTTTTTTGGGTTCTTGAATATCCAAAGTAAACATGCCCTCAAAGGCTTTCATGGTTTCTTTAAAGCAGGCATCTGTGCGGTTGAAATCCTCAAACAAAACAGTGCAAATGCAACCGTATCCTTTGGTGATAAGCATATAGGAGTATCCTTTTATGGCTACTTTATCATTCACCAAACCAACAGCCATATCTGGCATATTGGTTTTAAAAACTATCCCTTTATCAGTGGCAAAAATCTCACGGGTATTGGGGCCTGTGGCAATAATATCTGCCTCAGTTTCTGGTATGGTGGCTTTAAAATGAATTTTTACGCCCAAATCCAATGCTTGTTGTTTGAGGCCTTGGTCAAGCGTGCCGGGCATATTTCCTCTTTTTACAAGATAAAAAAGCGGGGCTTTAAACTCAAACTCTTTGCTTGTCTTTTTTCCATCAGCCAGCAAGAGTTTATCAAAAGGGTGGCAATCAAAGTTGATATCAATGTTCATCCCTTTTAGGGTTTGGGTGATGTCCTCGGTATTAGTCCAGTTTTCCAGCCCTTGCAAATCACCAAGGAAGCGGTCACCACAATCCTTTTTGCGTTCATAAATCTCCACCTCGTACCCTGCCTTAGCAAGGTTGATAGCCGCCGAAAGCCCACTAGGCCCAGCCCCAAGAATTTTAATCATGTATTAGTTACGCCCTACATTTATGGCATCAGGATTCACAACCATTTGGTCTGGTCTGGGAACAAAGGATGCATTTACCCAAGCCATCACTGCCTCTGCACAAAGTTTAGCGGTGAGTACAGTTTCCTCAGCGCAACCTACGTTATAATGTCCCTTTGTCCAATCACCAGAGATGAATAGATTATCATAACCTGTTTCGCCTTGTTTTATGCGGAATTTAGTAGTGCCTGTGAGGGATAGCACGTATCTTTCGGTAGGGTCTATATTAGCTCTGAAGAATTGGGAAGCAAAGTTTTGCCACACATCCAACCCAACTTTTGCAGGGGTTAAATAAGTAAAATCTAACCCATCAGGGTTAAAGGGAGCCTCACCTTTAGGGAAGATAAGGTCAGCGTTATCATTAAGCCATTGTGCCGCCATATGGTTTACCCTCACCCATTGCGTAAGGGGGTAATTAGTATCAGAATATGGCGCTTCAAAAGGGTCATCTACCATTGGGCCACAGAAGTAAGCAATACTTTTTGGAGTATTGTTTTCAGGCCAGTTTTCGTATTCAATAAGGTCAGAGAAATCACCCCAAGAGTTAATAGGGTCTGGCAATACATCAGTAATTACATCCTTCACACCGCCTAATTCTTCTACCGTTTTATTCATCCAAAGTTGCACTGCTTGTGTGCGGGTGGTTTGTACATTATCCAACATGTTTTTCCACTTATTGTTGTTGTTGGGGTCGTTGTATAAATCAGCGCAAATAGGTTTTAGTGCGCCAATGGAAATGGCGCAAATCACAGCGTCATAATCTACGCCTTTGGTGAGGGTGTAGTCTTCGCCTTTCCAATCAGCCCAATAAGATTCCAGATTAATATGTTTCTCTTGGAGTTGTTTTGCCTGTTCGGGGTCAAGCTGGTTATAGTTAGGGTCAGCAGGCCACACCTTCATGCCTTTAATAAGTTCAGGGGCATGGGGTGTATATTCCTTTTTAGGGTCTTTGAGCCTCACTTGCCTTTGCATACTAATTGAGTCAATACTTTTTCCATCAGCAGAGAGATTTAGCTTCTCAGTCTTTTGGAAGAACTCAAATTTTACCCCTCTTGCTTTAAGCAAATCATAAAGCGGGGTGAAGGTAACATCAGAAGTTGCCCCTTTAAATTTATACATTACAGAGCCATTATAACCCAACACAATTGCCATTACACCACGCAATGCAGTGCCTGCCTCAAGGTTGCCTGCGGTGGTAAAAGTATCACCTTTATCATAAGCAAATACCAAGGTGTAAATATCCCTAACAGGGGAGGAATAAATTACATTATCAGGGGCACGGAGTTGCAAAAGCCATTCGCGATAATCTAAATGGTTGATGGATTCAAAATCAAGTGAGCCATCTGGCTGCAAGATGAACATCATCCCTTTAAGGTTATAATATGCAATTTGCATGAGTAGGAATATCCTGCGAATCTCTGTTACTATAGTTCCTAAAACGGCAAGCTCTGCCTCCAGCCAATTGATGAAACCACCAATCAACTGCACCACATTATTGCGGAGTTGCACACTGGTTTTCATCTCTGCTTTCTTCATGATGTTAGATGCTATCTGCAAGAAGTATCCTTCAATATCATGTTCTCCTAATTTCAATACATCACTAAAGAAACTTTTAATGCTATCCAATGCGCCTTCTACCAATCCTTCAGCATCACCTAATAAAGAATTATGCACTTGGCTGGTTACTTTTCCAAGGGTGGTATCATCCAAATATTTATAGCCTTTGTCTTTTGCAAAAGCAGAGCTATTGAAAAGGTTCACCATCATTGTAACCAACTTATTCATATTCTCCCAATCACTTGGGTTGCTACTTTCGGCAGGGGTCTTATTAATCACGGGGAAGTTCACTAACCAGTCCAACCATTTGCCATCAAAATACTCCATTAATAGTATTTGATTTTGTGGGATAAGTGCGTTATCCCAAGTGCCGTAATGGGCAGGCGTTCCATTGGCTTTTAACTCATCATAACATTGGCGCATATTGGCAAACATAGTTTCGTAAAATCCTAAAAACACATGAATTCCATGCTCTTCAATCCTACCATTTACGTGGCGGCTTGCAGCACATTTGCCACCCAATCGCCAGCCAAGGGTATATAAAGTTACATCATATTTATCTTGCCAACCGGGCTCAGAGGTTAGTGTAAAGGCAGCGCCTACGCCGGCAAATCCACCGCCCAAAATAGCTATTTTCTTTTTGGGCATATCCACCGGAAGTGAGTCTACTGGTAGTGCTGAAGCATCATTTAAGTTTATCATAATAAATGTATTTTGGGGGCAAGATAAAACTAATTCTGATATATTTCCAAAATTCAAATATATTTGCCCATTCATAGGTGAGGGATGCCTCACATTATGTTTTAACTAACAACCAATTTTATGTTCGGACTCAATGAATCAAAAGCCGTTTTGGAAAAACTGTATAAGTTTGATGAAGTATCTCAAACCCTCCCTACCGGAACAGGATGGGCTTTAACAGGGCATAACCAAGATGTTATATCTTTGATAACAGCACCCCGCAGTTACCTTCAAAGTCTGTTGCCAAAAGGCTGTAGCCTTATGGAGAATAATCCTATCAATGGCACGGATAAGATGTATCCGGTGATGGTGCAGTTTAGCAATGCAAAACTTACCGGGGATTTGTTAGAAAAACTTGCACCTGCCTATAATGAGTTCTCTATTATGATTCCTTTTGTGATGGTGGAAGGTGCTACGAACCCCGGCCCTTATGCCTACATTCCTATATTGTTTTTAGATAATTTCTTAGATGTGCTGGGTGGGGAAATTATGTATGGATTTAATAAGCATATTTCTAAAATTGAGTACACCAATCCTAGTGGCGGCAATAGCGTGGATAATCAATATAGAATCTTCTCCTATGATACCCCAAAGAATCATACAGAGGCAGACTCTAGATATTTATATATTGATACTATGCATTATAATATTGGTGCGCCTGCGCAGGCAGGTAGCCTCCCTAACTTCCAAAAATGGACGGCTATTTTAAACCAACCTTGCATTGAATACATGGAAATTTTTGGGTTGGTTACTTCAAATTTCACTGTTGCCTATAATGCTCAAACAATGATTCAACCCAAGCAAACCACTATGAAGTTTTACTTTAATAGTTTTGATAATTATTATTTACCAAGCAGTAATGTTTACTCATCCCCACCTATTACAACAGATGTATTTGGAAGTTGCTATATGGAGTTTGACTGGAGTTTGAGTTTCCCCAAATTGGTGGTGTAGGAAGGGTTTAAGTTCATAATTTTAAATTATAAAAAGACGAAATCTTTTGAAGGGGTTCGTCTTTTTTATTTTTACCCTTTTAGCCGATAAGTAGCAGAAATTAAAATTGTGTTAAGAATTGAGGAGGGATAAATTTGGAGTAGAAAAAAATATTTTTTTTAACCCATACGTCTTTCAACACTTTTTTTGCGTTATGGTGTTTGAAACAAAACTATAACTTCACACAAACTAAAAAACACGATTATGAAAAACATTCAAAAACCCCAAAATCTATTGAGTTTTACTGCGGGTAAAACAACCAAAAAATCACACCTTGCAACTTTATTATTGCTTGGTGTATTTGCCATCTGCCAAAACCTGTTTGCCCAGCAGCATTCAGTGTACAGTTTTAAGAAAGAATCGTTTAAGTATCGCAACGGGATAGATACACAAATTTCAATCATGGCTTCTACCCAATCACCCAATGGGTATGTTTATGAAGTATTTTATGTGGAGCTTGGATACGGTGATAAGGTTACTTTTAATGGTACAACATACACCTCAGATTCTAGTGGATTTTATATGCTTTTAAAATTTGATGCAGGTGGTAAATTGCTAAAACAGCAAGAGCTTTTTGCAAAAGTTTACAATAGTTATATTTTACCAACGGTATCAAATATTTCTGTGAATGCTAATGAGGAAGTTTGCATAGCCTGGCAGTATAACGGATGGTATTACTATGGCCCCGGGATTTGTACAATTGATAAAAAAAAATTCTATTCATCTAAGCCGGTTCCAGCATCATTTTTACAATTTATGGATAACAAATGGGCTACCCAAAAAATTGCTTTTATAGCAGTAGGAAGTGGTTATGGAAGTTATGATAATTATGGTAACTATAGATGTTTGATAAATTATGATGACTCTTTTATGGTTGATTACAAAAGGATAAATCCTAATAACCCTTATGGCTCTAATGTAAGGAATAAAGGAATTCTTACCTTTAGCACAACCTACCAATTAAAAAAAGTAGATTATTTATTTAATTCCAGTTCAAGCTCAGTCCTTTTCTATTATCTAAATCTCTTGAATTCTGGAAAAGACTTTTACATTAGTGGCAATGTAATTAGAGGTGACTATTACTACAGAAATAAAAGAATACCCAATCCAAATTCTAATAATAATGACGCACAACCTTTCATTATGAAGTTTGATAGCTCAGGGGCGTTTCACTGGTTTAAAACCAATTTACCCAAAGCAAAAAATAAAAACTATAATTCCTATCTTTATAAGGTAATACAGTCTGGCAATTCTTTGTACCTAATTGGTACGGCTGACGACCAATCTTATATACTTGGGGATAGCTCCTTTTTTGTTACTGCCAATAACGAAGATTTTATAGCAAAAATGGATACCTCTGGCAAAATTGGGTGGTTAAAGCTCAATGGCCAAGGCCTTCTGAGGTATGGTAATTTATATCCATCAAGGGACGGTGTTTATTATTTGTCTCAAGGTAGATATTTAGACAATTTTTTTGGTGATAGTATTAAAAAGAATATGGTATTCTTTTCTGAAGTAACACAAAAAGGAAATGTGCAAAAGCCAGTAATTATTTCTAATAATTATTCTCAATGGATATATCCTGCAATTTTTATGGGAGGCAAGGTAGATGATGTTTTGTTGACTGGTAGTTTTAATGGGAATGGAAGTTTAGAATTAGTTAACCAGACTTTTAAAGACAGTAATAACCCTTTCCTTTATCATGCATTAATAAGCCCACATGAAAACTTATCTGGTAGGGTGTATCTTGATTCTAATAACAATAGCTCTCAAGATAAAAATGAGGTAGGGTTGTTAAACCAAACTGTAAAAATAACTTCACCCAACCTTTCAGAACCAACGTATTATTTCACTACTGACTCTGGAAATTACCATGCACTTTTAGATACCGGGAGCTATTCCTTATCTGCTGTTAAAAAGTATAAAAAGGCAATCTTAAAAATTAATCCTGCCCTCAGAAATTCAAAAATAGTTGATGGAACAACCAATATAAAAAATCAGGATTTTGGGGTGGTGTTGGATACTACCTACCATGATTTATCAATTAACTCTTCTCAAAATTCCAGATTGAGAATTAACCGAAGGCAGGGTGTTTATTATGCTTTAAACAGCAATAGCGGCGGCATAGAGACCCCTACTATAATTATTAAAAGTGTGAAGGGGTTAATGATAGATTCTTGCAATGTAAAAGGGACTATTGCCGGTGACAGCATTGTGATAACCCCAGGAAAAATAAAACCTTTTGACTATTTTTATTTTGTGGTTTATGTGAAAAATAAATCAGGTGTAAGCCTAAGTGATTCGGTTGAACTTGTAGCAAGAGTGCTCCCTATGAACATTGATAGCATGCCATACAATAATTATGATACTGTTAAAATGAAGGTGGTTAATTCCTCTGACCCTAACAATAAATCGGTTTCTGATTCAGTGCGTATTCTTAAATATTTAAAACCACTCACCTTTACTATCAACTTCCAAAATACAGGCAATGATACTGCTTATACTATTTTTTTACATGACCAATTGGATGACCATCTTAATCCTGAATCCTTCAGCCTAATTGGTAGCTCACATAAGTGCAATTATAAAATTATCAATAAGCAATTGAGGGTTAGTTATCAAAATATAAACCTGCCTGATAGTGGGGCTAATGAGATAAAATCTCATGGATATTTTCAGTATAGTATTTCGCCATATAACACCATTAGCAATGGCACTGTGGTAAAAAATACTGCTAATATTTATTTTGATTTTAACAAACCCATTATCACCAATAGCACCAACACAAGGTTTGGGTCAATAGTTTCCATTATTGAAAAAGAGGAGGAACCAACCACTAATAATTTAGTGGTGTATCCAAACCCTACCAAAGGTGAACTTAGTATCCATACTAAAACTTATGCAAAGCAAACTTCGGTTTCTGTTTATAATATTATGGGGCAATTGATAACTCATGAGGAGTTTTTTAATCAATCAAATATGAATATTTCCACTTCTCATTTACCAAAGGGAATCTATTTGCTTCGTATAAATGCTGATGGGAAAATGTTTGAAAGGAAAGTGATTAAGGAATAAATTTTTTAATAAAATACTTCTGCACTTTAAAGGGTCTTGCTATACAATTAGCAAGACCCTTTTTATTCGGATAAATCACATTACCCTACTAACTCCAAATGCTACCATCACCGCCAATGTATAGATAAGCCAAAGATTGATGGGTGTATATTTTCGCAACGGGATTCCCATTTTATGGCAAGCAGAGGCTAGCATAAGTTTCTCAGAAAAATAAGCTAACACAGTGGCATAGGCAACGCCAGCCAAACCCAACCAAAGCACGAAACCAATATTAAAAGCGATATTAATTGCCCACTCTATCCCTACTACTTTTAAGAGTAAATTATTCTTCTGCAATGCCAGCAAAACAGTTTGCGGGAATATGAGGCGGCTTATAATCAGCAATAAATAAATACAGAAAATGGACGAGGAAGTAATGAAGGCTTCCCCATACAAAAAACCATAAAGAGGTTTACTTATTAGCAGTAAAATAATTGTGATAGGGAACAACAAATGCATCAGTTGTGCAGATTTCTTTTTCATTTTTTGCAAGGTAGTATCCAATCCTCCAAATGCATTTGCCTCTGCCAACTCTCCACTCATTACGTTGCTAAAAGCATTTGCCATTAGCAGCACAAAAGGCAGTTCTCTGGCGCCATATCTAAACACAGCAAACACGCCATCATCATGGTAAAAAAAGTTAACAGTATAGCTATCCACAAAGGCAAGGCTACCACCAAGTATTAGGGAGAGAATGTAGGGGGAGGCTTTCTTTAAAAAGGAAAATACAAAAGATTTTTCAAGCCCACTGAAGATATTTTCACCCAAATAAAAACACATAAAAGCAAAGCGTAGGGCTGCTGTAATAGCAAGACAAATAAAGGAAACCTCTAAACCTTCACCTCCTAATAACGGGATGGAAACCGCCCCAATATGAAAGATAAAATTTATGAATCCATAGCCAAGAATGTGATTGTTTTTATGGCGCACCAGCATTGCATATTCCATAAAAAAAGCAGGGGCATTAAATAGATTATAAATTATAAATAATTGAAAAAGCTTTTGAAACTCTGGTGGAAATGCATCAGTACAAAAAAGTAAAATTAAACTAAGCAATAAGGAGAAAATACAAAGCAACCAAAACACTGTGGCTTCCAATTTCTTTTTATCTATTGCATCCGCAGCATGGTATTGAGGGATAAAAACATTGATGAAGCCGGATACCCAAAAGAAAGTGGTAGAGCCACCAATGAGGAGAAGTTTCTCATAAAAACCAATTTGCGCTTTATCATTTAATACATGTGCCAGCACCACAGAAACAATAAACACTGCCCCAAACCGCAGCAACTGGAATATTTGCAGGCTGCCCAACTTGGTAATGCTTTTAGTAGAAAACAAATTCATCTTGGGACAAAGGTAGAAGGGGGGAATTTTAAACGGTAAAATTTTTACACCTCGTAGGTTTTAAAAACCTACGAGGTGTACCACAAATCATATTAATTTTGACCACCTAATGACCCCACCCGAATACATAAAAAACCTAATACTACAAGGCGAAGGGCAGCAACTTGATTTTAAATATCACGTTGCGGATGCTGCAAAGATTGCCAAGACTTTGGTAGCATTTGCTAATACTGATGGAGGGAAATTATTGGTAGGCGTAAAGGATAACGGAAGCATAGTTGGTGTGGCATCAGAGGAGGAAGTTTATATGATTGAGTTGGCGGCAGAGAGTTTCTGCAATCCACCCGTTAGCACCCAACCCAAAACCATAAGTGTGGATGGCAAAACTGTATTGGAAGTTTATGTTCCCCCCTCGCAAGAAAAGCCGCATTATGCAAAAAACAGTGAGGGAAAATGGTTGGCTTATATCCGCAGGGATGATGAAAACCTGCTTGCCAATAAGGTTTTGATTGAAGTTTTTAAACGCAAAAAAGAAAAGAAAGAAAACCTCTTTAGATACCGTGAGCCTGAGAAAATTCTACTGGATTATTTAAGAGAACATAAACTGATTACCCAATCGCAGTTTTGCAAACAGGCAGCAATTCCGCCTTTTGTGGCAGAGAGGGTTTTAATAAGTTTGATAAGTATGGGCATTGTGTTTTGCCACATCACCCCTGATGGAAATTTTTATGGGTTGGGGAGAACCCAGTAGTAGAAAAAACTTAGTCTAAATGCAGCCTTGCCTTTCTGGCAAGGAGTACAGTTTTAGATTCGCGGTGTTCAGGGTCATCAATACAGCAATCTACTGGGCAAACTGCTGCGCATTGTGGCTCTTCGTGAAAACCAACACACTCTGTGCATTTATCAGAAACTATATAATAGGTGTCCTCAGAAACTGGGCGTATGCGTGCAGAGGCATTGAACTTAATTCCGTCCCATTCCATCTCTCCACTTATTCCTGTTCCGTCTTCAAAAGCCCACTCAGCACCGGGCTCATAGATAGCATTATTAGGGCACTCAGGTTCGCAAGCGCCACAGTTAATACATTCATCAGTTATCATTATTGCCATAGATGCAAATATTTTAGATTTGTAGTAATTTACCGCAAAGGTATTTAATTTCTAAATAAGTAACACCATACCCACATACCATGAATTTACAACAACGCCTCGCCGCCTTATCAACCCTTGGAGAAAGAATCATTTACAACACAAAAAATAATATCTGGGAAGAAAGATTTTCCAGAGCCACCGCAGAAAATGGATGGTTTACCAAAGAAAATATAGAGAGAAGTCTATTGGCAATTGCAGAAAACTATTTGCAACCAACCAAGCTTGAGGAATGGTTAAGCAACTATGAAATTAAAGAAACCAATCCCAAAACAATTGCGTTAGTAATGGCTGGCAATATCCCTCTAGTAGGCTTCCATGATTTGATTTCTGTATTGGCATCAGGAAATAAAGCCATGTTGAAGTTATCCTCAAAAGATGAGGTGCTGCCCAAACTTTTAATTAATGAGTTGATTGACATCAATGGTGAGTTTAAAGACTCTATAATTATAGCAGACCGTCTAGCAGATTTTGATGCCGTAATTGCTACGGGAAGTAATAATTCAGCAAGGTATTTTGAGTATTATTTTGGGAAGTACCCACACATTATCCGCAGTAGTAGGAATTCTGTGGCAGTTATGAGTGGGGAAGAAACCAACGAAGAACTCTTTAATTTAGGGAAGGATATTTTCTCCTATTTCGGATTAGGATGCAGGAATGTCTGCAAACTTTATATCCCCATTGGTTATGATTTGGTGAGGCTATTGGATAACCTTAGTAGCTATAAGGACATCATAAATTTTCATAAGTATCAGAACAATTATATGTACCACCTCAGTTTGTTTTTGCTAAATAAACAACCGCATCTTGATACTGGTTTTCTTATCCTTAAAGAAGATGAAAGAATAGCCTCGCCCACCTCTGTTATCTTCTATGAATACTATACTGATAGGCAGGCTTTGCAAGAAAAACTTGGTCTTGAAAAAGACAAAATACAATGCATAGTTGCAAAGGATGGAATAGTGGATAACCCCATCCCTTTTGGCAATACACAGCAACCCGAATTATGGGATTATGCTGATGGAATAGATACGATGAAGTTTCTGCTTACAGAGATTTAACCTCGGATACCAACTTCTCTAAAGAAGATTTAGCATCCCCGAAAAGCATTCTGGTTTTGTCGTGATAGAATAGTTCATTCTCAATACCCGCATAGCCTTTCGCCATACCACGTTTGAAAACAATTACGTTCTTAGATTCTTCCACGTTAAGAATTGGCATTCCATAAATAGGTGAAGCAGGGTCAGTTTTAGCCGCAGGATTTACTACGTCATTCGCCCCAATTACAAGCACCACATCCACGGCATCAAAATCTTCATTGGCTACTTCCATCTCTAAAAGTTTGTCATAAGAAACATCTGCCTCTGCAAGCAATACATTCATGTGGCCGGGCATTCTGCCTGCCACAGGATGGATGGCATATTTTACCTCAACGCCATTGGCGGTAAGGGTTTTTTCTAATTCATGGCAAGTATGTTGGGCTTGCGCTACAGCCAAACCGTAACCAGGAACAATCATTACTTTGGTTGAGTAATTACAAAGTACAGCAGCATCATTCAAAGATATTTCTCTGATAGAACCACCAATTTCTCTTTCGCCAGCAGCAGCATTGCCACCACCAAAAGAACCAAGAATTACATTTAATAAAGAACGGTTCATGGCTTTGCACATGAGTACTGTGAGGATGGTACCAGCAGACCCAACCAAGATACCACCTGTAAGCATGGCTGAATTATGATAAAGGAAACCACCAAACGCGGCAGCCATCCCTGTAAAAGAATTTAAAAGAGAAATAACAACAGGCATATCCGCACCGCCAATTGGCAAAACAAATAACACTCCGTACACCAATGACAGCGCTACCAAAGCATAAAGCAAGGTTTGGTCTGCTGATTCACGGCTCATGATGTACCAGATTAAAGCAATAGAACCTGCCATCAAGGTTACGTTTACAAATTGTTGAAGTGGAAGAGATTTATCTCCCATTTTACCTTCTAATTTTAAGTAGGCAATGATGCTACCTGCAAAAGAAACACAGCCTATCAATACACCTAATAAGATAACCAAAGTAGTCCCATTCATGATGCCATCTAAGCCTGTGGCATTTTCATTTAATCTACCAAACTCAACAATGGAAATGATAGCAGCACAAGCGCCACCCATACCATTGAAGAAAGAAACCATTTGAGGCATGGCAGTCATCTTCACTTTCATTGCCATTAACCAACCTATAATAGTACCTATGAGGATACCACCAAAAATCCAAAGTTTGTTACCTAAATGGTGATGATGAACGCTATCCCTATAAAGAAATATAGTAGCAAAGATTCCTAACACCATACCTACGGCGGCAATCATGTTTCCGCGTTTGGCTGTTTTAGGATTACTTAACATTTTCA
Organism: Bacteroidota bacterium; assembly: GCA_026391915.1. Taxonomy (GTDB): domain Bacteria; phylum Bacteroidota; class Bacteroidia; order CAILMK01; family CAILMK01; genus JAPLCZ01. The sequence goes on from JAPLCZ010000025.1 coordinate 15,971, forward strand.
ACCCAAGGATGAAAGTGATAGAAGCAATTAAATATGCAATATGTAAAATATGTTGACCCATTTTTCTGTTTTAAGTTTTGTTTATTTATTTCTTAACTTTTTTCTGAAACATTTGTAGCATTCTGTTGGTTACCACAAAGCCCCCAACCACATTTAAAGTTCCCATAATAACAGCAGTAAGCCCAAGCCCCAATGCCAAATAGTTGGTAGGTTCTGCCTCACCCATTACGATGATAGCACCTATAATTACCACACCGTGGATGGCATTTGCACCACTCATTAATGGTGTATGCAAGATGGCAGGTACGTTGGAGATTACTTCTATCCCTAAAAAGATAGAGAGGATAATGATGTAAATCATATCCATGTTGCCGCCAATAAAATCTAATATTTCTTTCATATTCTTAGTTTGAAATTCTTAATTTAAAATTGAAGTTGTTGTTAAACAGAGGCTGGTTGCATTTGCGCTTTTACCCTTGTATTACTGATTTGCCCTTGGTGGGTGATTACAGTTTCTTTTAAGATATCATCTTCCAGATTGATGTTCATAACACCTTCTTTATCTACAATAATCTTCATAAGGTTGATGATGTTTTTACCAAACATTTTGCTGGCATCCATAGGCATGGTGCTGGGTAGGTTAGATTCCCCAATTACCGTTACGCCATTATGGTTAATGGTTTTGTCATTTTGAGTAACCTCGCAATTACCGCCTGTGCTTGCTGCCAAATCTATTATTACTGAGCCTGGTTTCATAGCTTCTACAGTTTCTTTGGTGATGAGCAATGGTGCTTTTCTACCGGGGATTTGTGCAGTGCAAATTATTACATCCGATTTTGATGCGTGGTCATGGATTACTTGTTTTTGCTTTTGGAGAAACTCTTCAGTTTGTTCTACGGCATATCCTCCTGCACTCTTTTCATCTTTTGCGCCTTCTACTTCTATAAACTTACCGCCAAGGCTCATTACCTCTTCTTTTACTGCAGCACGCACATCAAATACTTCTACCACACCACCAAGCCTTTTGGCTGTGGCAATTGCTTGCAATCCTGCAACCCCTGCACCTAATATCATTATTTTGGATGGGATAATACTACCTGCAGCCGTCATAAACATAGGGAAGAATTTAGGTAGCGTTGTAGCTGCCATCAATACTGCTTTATAACCTGCAACGGTTGCCTGAGATGATAACACATCCATGCTTTGTGCCCTTGTAGTACGTGGGATGCTCTCTAAACTTAAGCAAGTGATATTGCGTTTTAGTAGCTCCTCAACATAAGATGAATTAGTAAGTGGGCTTATCATTGAAATATAAACTGTGCCTGCTTTCATCTTATCCAAATCAGTTGTAGCAACAGGATGGATGGAATAAATAAGATTGCAATTTGTAAGAATTTCATCTCTGGAGGTAGCTTTTGCACTTGCCGCCTCATATTGGTTATCTGGGTGAGATGCCTTTGTACCGGCATTCTTTTCTACACAAATCTGCATACCCATTTTAATCATTTGGGCTGCGCTTTCTGGAGTTACGGATACACGGTTTTCAAATCCCGGCTCCATTAATATCCCTGCAGTTGTCATACTATTCGTTTTTTAATTAAGCCGCGAAATTAGGAAAAGAAATCTATTCTGTAATGGGTGGCGTGGGAAATTTGATGCATTGTTACTGTCGTTGCGAGGTTCAAAGCAATCCCCCTTAATAATAAACTAAAGATTGCCGCAGGATTCCCTACTTCACAAAAGCCCTTTGCTCAGAATCCTTCGCAATGACAGTACTCCCAACCCAAAACCCAACTCAATTTCAATTACATTTCAATTGTAAGAAAGTAGGGTTTCTGCTGTAAAAACCCCTTTGGCATTGTAATAGATTTGATGCATAAAACATTTAAAGATAAAAACATGAAAACTCAAAAATTAGTTCTTACTTTATTACTCTTCGCAGCTATTATTACTGCGAATGCAGGCAACACCTCTTCTATCACATTAAATGATGGTAGCAAATATGAAGGTGAAATGAAAAATGGTAAAATGGATGGCCAAGGACTTTATGTATTTGCTGATGGCGGTACTTACGAAGGAAGTTTCAGCGAAGGCAATATGGAAGGCATTGGTAAAATGACCTATCCTGATGGAAGCTATTATGAAGGTACTTTTAAAAATGGTGAGATTAAATCTGGTAAATATATTTTTACTGCTGGTGATGCTACTTATAAATATGAAGGAAGCTTTATCAACAAAAAAGCCAACGGGCAAGGCACTTATTCTTTCCCAAATGGGCAAAAGTATGAAGGTGAATTTGCCTATGGAGATTTCTCAGGATATGGCGTAATGAAATACCCAAATGGTGATACATATAAAGGCAATTGGGTAGGTGATAATATGGAAGGCGAAGGCACAATGTATTATGCCAACGGTAAAAAAGTAAAAGGCACATGGCATATGGGTGTGCTTGTTAAGAAATAGTTTTGGTTTGAAAAAATTTGTGAAGAGAAAGCTACTATGGATGTACCCCATAGTAGCTTTCTCTTTTTAATTTAATGATGAATGAAACTTTAAACATGAAACCTGAAACTTTCTCCAATCTCATCCTATTGTGTAAGAAAGCAGGATAATTTACCTAAAAACGACTTTGGCAACATATTAGATTTGTATCATTATCTATACAAACAAAAAATATAAAATTAGTATTATGAAATCAAAATCAATCTTTATCTCACTAATGCTCTCAGCAGCATTCTTTGGTGCCAATGCAGGCACAGGCAACAACTCCACTATTACTGCTAATAGTAATAACTACGAAGGAGAACTAAAAAACAGCAAACTTGATGGACAAGGCAATTATGCATTCTCTGATGGAAGTACCTATGAAGGTAGCTTTATGGATGGGAAGATGGAAGGCTTTGGTGTATGAACTTTTGCTGACGGTGTAAAATACATCGGCGATTTTAAGAAAAACAAATTTGAAGGCTTCGGTAAAATGACTTACCCTGATGGAAGCTACCACGAAGGAAACTTCAAAAATGGTGAATTAGAAAGCGGTAAATATGTTTTCACCATGGGTGATATCACCTACAAATACGAAGGAACATTTAAGAATAAAAAAGCCAACGGACAAGGTACTTACACCTTCCCTACTGGTCAGAAATACGAAGGTGAATTTGCCTACGGTGATTTCCAGGGGAAAGGTACTATGACCTACCCAAATGGCGATAAATATACAGGTAGCTGGGTGGGTGATAACATGGATGGCGAAGGCACCATGTATCACGCAAACGGCACTAAAGAGAGTGGTATCTGGCAAATGGGTGTGCTAGTTAAGCCCTCTAAAAAGAAATAATTTAGTTGTATCACATGGAGAAGAAAGCTCCTTTGGCAATACGCCAAAGGAGCTTTTCTTATTTACCTCTCATCCTAATACGATTTTTAAATTTTAGTAACCTTGATACAAAGCTTTCCAAAAGTTTAAAACTTTTGGAAAGCTACTGCCCACCCACCACCCACTTTGTCGGAATAGTGATTTTGCTTAGTTTTGAAATCAAAATAATCTATCATGAAAAACATACTTCTTATTGCAATGATTGCTTTTTCAGTTTGCGGGTATTCACAAACTAAAGACAGAAGAAATAATTTCTCTGTAGGTGGTGGCTTTGAAAACTATAATGGTGATTTGGGTAATGCTTGGTTTAAACCAGACGAAGAATGGTATGGCTTTGTTGGCTTAAATTATGGTCGCTATTTAACAAAGTCTTTTGATGTTAACACCTCCCTAACTTATGGAGATTATGGACATTGTAGAGAGGCTGATGAAAACCAATTTCGTCCTGATGGCTCTGAAG
>JAPLCZ010000156.1 GCA_026391915.1 Bacteroidota bacterium
TATGCAGCTGAAAAATTTGGTGTAGGTGAAAATAGATATGTATTTACTAAATAAGGGGTGTATTATTTAAAAGTTGATATTTACTCTGTTAACTTTTAAATGATAAATACTTTGTAACCCTTTAATTAAAAACAAGAAAAGAGTATTCAAATTACTAATTAGGACTATAGTATCCTTTGAATTAAAGTATTAAAAAATTGTCAAAAAAAGAAGCAGTTGTTTTTATTTTACCAAGAGGAGAAGCTATTAGAAATTTTGTAGAATCTGGAGTGTCCGATTTGGTCAGAAATAAATATGAATTGGTATTTATTTCAGTTTTCCCTAATGAGGCTTTTAAAGAAATCCTAAAAACAAAATGCGATTTTCTTTATGAAATTGATGCAAGCAAAGATCCTTATATTGTTAGTGTTTTAAGAGATCAGATTGATGTTATCCATGGTAGATGGTTATGGTCTGGATCTGCAAAAAACCGCTGGAAACTAAGAGATAGTGAGGCAAAGACTTATCGTCAAAGGGGCATAAGATTTTTAAAAAAGGCTATTGCATATTTATTTGCTAGCAGGCATATTATTGAATTTATTAGTTCAATTGAGCAGAGCCTAAGCCAAACAATATTTGTCAATAAAAAATACAAATCTATCCTAGTAAAACATGGTCCCGTTTTAGTTTTTAATACTTCTCATATCCACAATAAAAATTCTTTAAAGGTTATAAATGCAGCAGTTTCAATAGGCATTAAAACAGTAACATTTCTATTTTCTTGGGATAATCTAACATCACAAGGGAGAATTACTCCGAGATATACTCATTATATTTCTTGGAATGAAAGTATAAAGGCGGATTTGATGAGTATTTATCCATTCGTTAAAAATGACCAAATAAGTGTTACAGGTACTACCCAGTTTGATTTCCACTTCAAGAAAGAAAATTATTGGAGCAAGGAGGTGTATTGCAAATATATTGGAGCTGACCCAAATAGGCCAATAGTTCTTTACACTACTGGTATGATGAATCTTCAGCCAGGAGAAGAGGCAATAGTACTTAGAGTTGCTGATTTTTTGGCAACCCTACCTGATAAACCACAATTGGTGGTAAGGGTTTATCCCAAGGACGTATCTGGTAGGTATGAGGAAATAAAAAAGCAAAGGACAGATATTATTTTCCCGCATATACCTTGGGAGGCAAAATTTGCAACTCCTTTGCCAGAGGATACTCTACTTTGGACAAATATGCTCCTTCACTGCCATCTTGGGATCAATGTAGCAAGTACTGTAACTCTTGAACTTTGTATGTTTGATAAACCTGTAATCAATATTGGATTCAACCCTCCTGGTAAAGATATCAGACCACTAATCTTTGCGGATTATTATCAATGGGAACACTATAAACCAATTACTGATAGTGGTGCAGCTTACATTGCATATTCGGAGGAACAAATGCAAAATGATTTAATAAATGCATTGAATAATCCTTTAGAGAAACAACAGAATCGTAAAAAATTGATTGAAGATTTTTTTGATGGGATGTTGGATGGAAATGCAAATGAAAGAATGGCTGAGGTAATCAATAAACTTTAAAAGGACTTTTCAGGAATTAATAAAAAATTGAAAACCGCTAAACAGAAAATTCTATTCCTTACTAAATCTGAACATGCTTATCAAGGCGCGGGAGGAAGGACAAGAATTGTTTCTGAAATTAAAGTGCTTTCGGGTTTACCTCTTGAAATTACTATTTTTTGTTTGGTGCCTTTATCAAAATTTTTATCACCCCAAAAACTAAAAATTGCGAAAAGAAAATTAAGCAAGGATGCTAATACTAAGGTTATTTACTTTCCCACAATACCAACAAATTGGATTATTTTTTTATTTAAAATAAGTCATATTATTAATGCGTCTATTGTCGCAATTTATTGTGGCATCAAAAGGATAAAAATTATACATGCTCATGGTGTAAGTTCTGGGCATGATGCATCACTATCTAAAAGGATTGTAAGTGGTATAAAACTAATAACTGATGTCCATGGTAGCCTGCCTGAAGAGTATCATCATGCTGCCAAAAAATTTGACGAAAACTGGAAGGGTTTTCTAACAAAAATAGAAAGAAAAACACTAGAATTGTCAGATTCAATAATTTTTGTTTCTGATAGTATGAAGGAGTATTATCAGAATTTTTATCAAAAAGAATTTACAAATACTCTTACTGTTTCTTGCGCTTCGGATACTTTATCAAAGAGAAGTTTTTTGGCACGTACGGAAGCTAGAAATCAACTTTCCCTATCAGATAAAATTGTATTTGTTTACTTAGGGTCTTTTAGAAAATATCAAATGGTGGATGAAACTCTCAACCTTTTTAAAGAAATTAAGGCTCAGTTAAGTAACTCCTTTCTATTAATACTTACAAGCCATACCCAACAATTTATTGAAGCTTTAGAGAAATTAAATATACCTTCGGATGGCTATAAAGTTTTGAGTTTGAGTAAAAATGAGGTGCCTGAGTATTTAAGTGCGGCAGATTTTGGGTTCTTAATTAGAGACCAATCTATAGTAAATAAGGTAGCCTCCCCAACAAAATTTGCCGAGTATCTTGCCTCTGGCGTTCCCGTTATTTTAACTGAAAATGTAGGTGATTATTCTGACTTTGCTACAGAATCACATACGGGGTTTGTTTTGAAAGGACTCACAAGTTCAGAACCTCTAATAAACTTCATTAATACTTCCTACCAGTTTAGAGAAGAAAATTATGATAATTGCTATTCCAAATCAATGGAGTATTTAAGCTGGCAATATGCAGGGGAAAATTTAAAAAAAACCTATTTAAAATATCTTAGTAAATAATGGATAGGAAAAAAATAATCCTTGTGTTTGGCACACGTCCAGAAGCTATTAAGATGGCTCCTGTTTATTTTGAATTGCAAAAGAATAGTCATATTTACGATGTTAAAGTCTGCCTTACTGGGCAGCATAGGACTATGTTGGAGCAGGTAATGGATTTCTTTAAAATACCAACCGATTTTGATTTAAGTTTGATGAAAGAAAATCAATCTCTTTCTGATTTATCCGCAAGTGTTTTAACAGAGTTCAGTAAAATAATTGTTTCTGAAAAACCTGACATGGTGCTTGTTCATGGCGATACTACAACTTCCTCCATGGCAACACTTGCAGCCTACTATCACAAAATTAAAATAGGACATGTTGAGGCAGGTTTAAGGACACACAATAAATACTCACCATTTCCTGAAGAAATTAATAGGCAAATTACGGGAAGAATTGCAGATTATCATTTCTCACCAACTTCATTGGCAGAAGATAATCTACTATCTGAAGGGATAGAAAAAAATAAAATTTTGGTAACTGGTAATACAGTTATTGATGCGCTGCATTGGACAGTAGATTTAATTGAAAATAATAGTTATGAAGATGATGAGATTAGAAAGGTATCAAAAATTATTCAAGCTGATAAAAAGCTAATTTTGGTTACAGGTCATAGGCGTGAAAATTTTGGAGATGGGTTTTTAAATATTTGTAACGCCATGAAGGCTTTAGCAGAAACTCATCCTGAAATTCAAATTATTTATCCTGTCCATCTAAATCCAAATGTAAAAAAGCCAGTTTATGAAATCCTTAAAGATATCTATAACATTCATTTAATAGCCCCAATTAATTATCCTGCATTTGTTTTCTTAATGAATAAATCGCATATTATTTTAACAGATAGTGGTGGTGTACAAGAAGAAGGACCCTCATTAGGAAAGCCGGTTTTAGTCATGAGAGAAAATACGGAAAGACCAGAAGCTGTAGATGCAGGAACTGTAAAACTTGTGGGGACTAATTCAAATTCTATTATATCTTCTGTGGAAGAACTTTTAACAGATGATAAATTATACACTCAAATGTCTACAGCTATTAATCCATATGGTGATGGATTGGCTTCAAAGAAAATTGTAGAATTCATTAAAGATAATTTCAAAAAAAATTAATAAAGCTAACTGTGAAATTAGTAGTCTTTTCTCATAAACCCGTTTGGCCATGCAAGGATAGCTTGACAGGATATGCAACTGATGGGGGTTTTGCATTTCACATGAAAGCAATATCCGAAATTTTTGAACAAACGCTACTTGTTCTGCCTCTCCATCAGGCACCTAACCAGAATGGTGAGATTCCTATTAATGGGCATAATATTACAATTAAAACGGTTAATGATATAAAAGGAAGAATGCTGAGCAGAAAAATAAGATACCCCTTTTGGTTACTTAAGAATATTTTTCTTTTTATTGGTGAAATTAGAAAAGCTGATGCAGTGCATGTACCAATTCCAAGTGATATGGGGACTATACCAATGGTATTGGCTCATATAATGGGAAAACCATTATTCGTTAGGCATTGTGGAAATTGGTTTATTCAAAAAACGAAAACTGAAAAATTTTGGCATTGGTTTATGGAAAGATATGCCGGCGGGAGGAATTTATTCCTCGCCACTGGCGGGGCTAAAGAGGCTCCTTCTTCAAAAAATCCGAACATAAAATGGATTTTTTCTACATCTATGCAAAATCACGAAATAGAAAAACTAAAAGGAAAATCTCATGCTATAGACAAAAAGGAACCAAGGATAGTTATCGCTTGTAGATTGGAAGAAAACAAAGGTGCTGGGAGGGTATTAGATGCAGTAAGCCTTCTGGTAAATGATTATCCAAATATAATTTTTGATGTTGCAGGTGAAGGCTCATTTTTGCCAGATTTAAAACATAGAGCAAAAGAATATGGCATTGAAAAAAATGTAATTTTCCACCACAAAATTAACCACGACCAGGTGATAGAATTAATGCAAAAAGCAGATATTTTTTGTTTCCCAACAAGAGCATCAGAGGGATTCCCAAAAGTGGCGCTTGAGGCAATGGCATGTGGATTACCAGTGGTAGCAAATCCAGTTTCGGTTTTGCCACAATTGCTGGAAAATGGTGGTGGAATATTATTAGCAAATGATGATAAGCAAACAATTGCTGATGCCTTAAAGAGTATTATTGAAAACTCGGAATTGTTTAAGGAAATGCAACTGAAAGCTCAACAAACTGTTGAGAATTTCTCACTTGAAAATTGGGGTTTAACAATAAAAACTTACTTGAAGGAGAGTTGGAAAGATATAAAAATTTGATTGACAAAAAACTTCATATAGTATTTATAGCAGGCACACTTGGGCAAGGAGGAGCTGAAAGGCAGCTTTATTATATTTTAAAAAGTCTTAAAAACGCAGGTATCAAGCTTTCATTATTAACCTATACGCAGGGGGAATACTGGGAAGATATTATTAGGAATGAACTTAGAATACCTATTTATTTTGTAGGTAAAGAGAGTAGTAGAATAAAGAGGCTCTTGGATACTTATAATAAGATTAAAGAACTTAAGCCTGACATTATTCAGAGCATGCATTTTTATACAAATTTATATGCCACATTAGCTGGGAGGTTTCTTGGAATTAAGACTGTTGGTGCGGTAAGGTGTGCTTTACTTGATGAAATTGCCTCAAATGGAAAAATAATGGGGAATGCACTTTTTTACGTTCCTGAATTTATTATATGCAACAGCTTAGAAGCTTATAATAATGCTATTAATAAAGGAAAATCAAAATCAAAACTTGCATACCTTCCTAATGCGGTAGATACCAATTTATTTAAACCTAGTTCAGCTAAAAATTATAGTGCAAACACAATAAAAATATTGGCAATAGGTAGATTAGAAAAACAAAAAAGGTACGATAAATTATTTGATATTTTAGCTTCTACAAAATCAATCAAAAAAATTGAGACAACTATTATTGGTAAAGGCAGATTGATGGAAGAATTAAAAATGAAAGCGGAGAAAGTTAGTAATTTAACTAATGAAATAAAGTTAATTGGAACAGTCCAGAACCCAGAGCTATTTTATAATAATGCAGATATATTCGTATTAACCTCAGATTTTGAAGGCACCCCTAACGTAGTTTTAGAGGCAATGTCTTCAGGTATACCAGTGGTTTCTACTAAAGTTGGCAATCTTAGTTTTATGTTAAAAGATGGCGAAGGAGCATTTTTAATTGATACAAACAATACAGAAGGATTTTCAAATGCATTGAGTAACCTAATTAATGATGAGGCTATTTTAAAAGCTCAATCAGTTAAAGCGCGTAGTTTTGCAATTGATAACTTTAACTCAGAAAACTTATATAACCTCCTAATGAATATTTATAAAAATTTTAAAATAATTTAGATGCTCTTACCTATAAAATTGATAAATAAATTTTGGCCAAGATGGTTTATGAAATTGTCAGGAAGCTATTGTAAACAAGACCCTTCAATACTTTTTTACGGAACTGATTCGCCAGATTTATTCTCTAAGGCAATTACTAATTTAAGATTTGGAACTACCAATAAAACTACTAAACCAGGAAGACACCAACTATGTAACAAACTCATGCTATCCAATATTGATTTTACAAATAAAACAATATTGGATGTTGGAGCTTCTGATGGTAGTACCTCTTTTGATTTAATAAATTTGCTAAGCAATAAATTCAATAATTATTTTGTAACTGATTACAATTTATTT
>JAPLCZ010000294.1 GCA_026391915.1 Bacteroidota bacterium
CCCCGCCTAAAGGCGGGGCTTCTGCGTTTATATATTGGTACCCGGGAAGGGACTTGAACCCCCACGACATTGCTGCCGGTAGATTTTGAGTCTACTGCGTCTACCATTCCGCCACCCGGGCTTAAATGGTGCAGCAAAACTACAAAACTACAGGCGCTTACTAAAGCCCTTTACTGATTTTCTCTTTTACCTCATGCATTATCATCCCGCTTAGCACTGGCATAGTGTTTTTGATAAGCTCTTTGGCATTGTTAGACCCTGATTGGTAGGTATAGCAAACAACACCGCCATCCACAAATTTGTTCTCAGCATTCAGGAGTGTGTAGTGCACATAAAGGTCGCGCTTTGATACGTTTTTTTGCATATCATGGCAATCTTTAAAATGGGTTTCCATCTCAAAATGGTCAATAAAAAGATAGTAGGAAACATTATTTGCTTTGCTGAAAGAAGTAATTAAAGTATCATTGGCAAAGCGTGCTTTAAAATAATTATGGCTTTTGAGGTTGGGCTTGGCAGGGTTAAGGTATTGCGGCGCATTTTCCTTTTTGGCTAATCCAAACATATTGCTAATTCCATCCTCATCATTATCATTTTTGTAAAAGGCAATTAAAGGTTTTTTCTCTAGGCTGTAGCGGGCATATCTGTAAAGCAAATCAAGGTCAGATGTTTTTTGGTTTTCCTGCACTTGGTCAGAGAGGTGCTTGGCATTGTAGCTGAGGGATAAATCACCTACCATATTGTTGGCAATGCCTGTCCGTATCATCTTATTCAACTCACCGGGGGTTATGTTATTAGCCTGGCAAATAAAATTATCGCCTGCATTAAAATACATAGATGGCTGGAAAGGGAGAACTACAATATTGCCTTCGGTTGCTGGCTTGGTAGTAACTTCTTTTTTATCATCACCAGAGTAAATTTTGGTTACAGAAAGAAAGAACAAACCAAAGACTAAAATTGTAGTTGTGTAAAGAGAGAACTTTTTCATCTTGTAAAATTATTACTACTATTTATCCAAACAATAAATCATAGCTATTTGTTGATAACAACTTTAAAAGGAAAGAGATTGGTATTTTACGATATGGGTTATCCACTAACACATCAAACCAAAATTAAAAAAGAACGCCACAGATTATTGAAACTATCTTATTTTTTAAAATTTAATCAATGAACTTCGGTTCACAGATTTTTTAATAAGCTACTTTGAGTATATAAAACAAAAAATCCCGTGATTTTCATCACGGGATTTTTGTTGTTAATTGTTTTGGGATTGGGGTTTAGATTACCATCTTCCACCGCCACCACCGCCGCCGCTATTGCCGCCACGGTTATATCCTCCACCTCCGCCGCCGCTTCCGCCGCTGCCACCACGGTATCCACCGCTGCTGCCGCCTCTGCTACCGCCTGAGGAAGGTCTTCTTTCGCCTTCTTTTCTTTCTTCAGCTTTGTTTACAACAATGCTTCTGCCTTCAATTTGAGACCCGTTTAATTCTTGTACAGCTTTAGCCGCTGCTTCGTCGTCTGGCATGTCTACAAATCCGAAGCCTTTGCTTCTTCCTGAGTATTTATCCATAATTACCTTAGATGAGGATACTTCTCCGTAAGCTTCAAAGTACCTTCTTAAATCATCGTCTCCTACGCTGAAAGGGAGACTGCCACAAAAAATGTTCATTAGTTCTGTTTGTTTATTTGTTGCAAATGTAGTTGATATTTAATTATAACAACTTTATTTTTTATTATTTCTCAATCACCTCCAAATAAAGTTACCCCCATTTTTTTATTGAACTACCTTTGCACTATGTATGATGCCACCGAAACTATAGCTGCTATTGCCACCCCTGCCGGTGTGGGCGCAATTGGTATTATCCGCGTTTCTGGGGCGGAGGCGGTGGAAAAAGTAAATTCTATCTTCCCTAAAAAAGATTTAACGCTGGCCAAAACCCACACTTTACATTACGGTACAATTGCCCATAAGAATGAAATTTTTGATGAAGTTTTGGTGAGTATTTTTATTTCTCCAAATTCTTATACGGGGGAAGATTCCGTAGAGATTTCATGCCACGGCTCCCAATATGTTTTGCAAAAGATGATGGAACTTCTCTCCAAAATTGGAGTGAGGCAAGCAAATCCGGGGGAGTTTACCATGCGGGCTTTTATGAATGGGAAACTTGACCTCTCCCAAGCCGAGGCAGTAGCTGATTTAATTGCTTCAGAAACTAAAGCAGCTCACCATACTGCCCTCACTCAAATGCGTGGTGGGTTCTCAAATACCATTAAAGTTTTGCGTCAACGTCTTGTTGATTTTGCATCATTAATAGAGCTTGAACTTGACTTTGCTGAAGAAGATGTAGAGTTTGCCAACCGCAATCAGTTTTTGGATTTACTTACAGAACTAAAAGCCGAAACCGAAAAACTTGCATCCTCCTTTAAACTGGGCAATGTGATTAAATCAGGGATTAAGGTAGTAATTGCAGGCAGACCCAATGCCGGCAAATCAACCCTACTGAATACAATATTGAATGAGGAGAGAGCTATGGTGAGTGAAATACCCGGCACCACGCGGGATACCATTGAGGATACTCTTATTATTGATGGCATTTGCTTTAGATTTATTGATACCGCAGGCATCCGCAATACTGCGGATGTGCTGGAGAATATGGGCATTGGGCGCACTATGGATAAACTCAATGATGCAGACCTTATCCTCTATCTTTTTGATGTAAACACCCTTAGCCCCGCGGCGCTTGAGGAAGATTTACAATTCCTGCCCCAGGGCAAAACCATTATTGCTTTAGGGAATAAAATTGATTTGATGGAAACACCCCCAAACCCCCTAAAGGGGGCTTCCGCTATGAATAACCTAAGTAGCAACTGGGATACAAAGTCCCCTTTAGGGGATTTAGGGGTCATTTTTATCTCCGGCAAAACCGGCATCAACATCCCTCAACTAAAAGAAGAAATATTGCGCTGCATGAACTTGGGCAAGGTGGATGCGGACCAAACCATTGTTACCAATATCCGCCATTATCATAGTTTGATGAAGGTTTTGGAATCCCTCACACAAATTACCAATGGGCTGCAAACCAACCTTACCACAGACCTTATTGCTACCGACATCCGCACTGCCCTTTACCACCTTGGAGAGATAACAGGTGAGGTAACCAACGATGAAATTTTAGGCAATATTTTTAGCCGCTTTTGTATCGGTAAATAAGAGTTGAGTAAATCCTTACTACTGCATCCCATTCACCAAGTCAATAAATTGCTTTGATGTTTTTAACTTCTCAAAAGCAGATTCCTTTAAGAGTTTTTGTTTATCAGTAAAGCCATTTTTAATGGCAGCTTTCAGGTGATTAATTGCCATATCTGAGTTTCCTTTTTTGGCTTCTAAAATGGCATTGAGGTAATCCACATCAGGGTTTCCATCATCAACCAAACGAAAAATAGTAACAAATTTTTCAGCATCTGCAAGTGCATTACTTTGCAAAGCTTGGTTGGTTTTTGAATAACTGATGATGCTGATATTTGCCAATATGCGTTTGTAAATCCCAACTTCGGCAGTAGTATTTGCAGTTTTGGCTTTTATTTTTGTTTGCGAAATTTCATTCTTCCACCAGCTTATGTCAGCATCCATATACTGCATATACCTCCTGATAATTTCATTTTCCTTTTTGGTATTTTCTGCATTTTGGCTGATGGCTTTTTTCAAAGCATCAGAATTTTGAATAGTACTTAATCTTGTTGCTACTTCTTTATTTTCTGCAATCCCTTTAGTGAAGTTTTCTATCTTTTTTAAGGTCAGATATTCTTGCCATACATCTCCTTTTTGGTGGGCTGTATCAGCACGGAGGAGATTTGTTTTTACAAAATCAGTAATAAAATAATCATCTATTTTTCTACCTTCTTTGATAGTATTCACTTGTAACCAAATAAACCCTTCACGCATAAATTCCAAGGGTGCCCAAGCATGTTTTCCATTAAAATATACAAACTGGAAAGGCGGCCCTGAGTTTTGCAAAGCAGCTTCCAGCACAATCATGCTACTATAATTAAAATCACCATCCCCCACAAAACCGATGTAAGAAAATTTGTGGTTCAGCTGACTCATCTTTTCAGGGAAACCAGCCCCACATCCAATCACCCCCGCCACCCTATTGTCTTCATTAGTTACCTGCACTGCCACCCTTGCCCCACCCGAAAAACCTGCACAATAAATCTGAGAAGGAATTACAGAAAGTCTTGAAATTGCATCATCCATCATCGTTTTACCAATCCTACTTACTTCATCCATATCCATCCCATTTTGGGAATTATTAGAGCAAACCAAAATAAAATTAAACTCCTCTGCAAGGGCTTTGTACTTCCGCAATGGGTTTGCACCTTGGGCATGTGGGTCAAAGAAAAACACCACGGGCAAGGGACTATTTGCAGAATACTTTTCAGGTAAATACAAAGCGTAAGATTGCGTAGAATCCTGTTTGCATTTTACAACTTCAATAATTGTTTTTGTTTTGAAATCATCTTTGGCAGGTGCTTCCTGAGTTCTTTCCTCTTTCTCTTTTGGTGCAGAAGAACACCCACTAAAAATCAATAATAGAAGGGAGGAAAAAGCCAGACGATTAAGCATTAGTTGGAGGCGCATATCATATTTTTTAAAAACCTTTTCAAACTTAGTTAGCAGAGCCATAAAAATTACCAATCTTTGCAGTTCGTAAAAAACCTACCCTGATTTGAATTACCTGTTTACTAAATTTTCCAATGCACTGGCAATGGTTTTCCATCCTGTGTTTTTGTTTTTCTATTTCTCCGTCAACAAAAGAGGCGCACCCTCCCTATGATTGTTACTTCATTATGCTATATTCTTTTTCTTTTTATCTATAATTACCACAAACCTTTTTACGCATGGCGTGTAATCCATGATGATTTATTGCTCTTTATCTGGGGTATAATTCTGGGGAGTATTTGTGTAATTATCATTAATCTTAGTTTTAAAATCAGTCTCCACGCCTCCTCACTTACAGGGCTTACTATAAACTTTCTTTTGCTTTACACCTTGCAGAAAGACCAACTTTTCTTAGTGTTGTTTTTAGCTTTTATTCCACTTACTGCCATCATTATTTACCAGCGCCTTGCCGGTAATTTCCACACGAGGCAGCAAGTGATTGCCGGGGTTGGGTTAAGTTGCGTTATAGCCTCTATTACTATTGGGTATTATTTTTTGAGAATGCAGTAGAGAGATTTTAAATCCCTCAACTACCTTTGCATAGAAATTACAATTAGATGAAAGAACAATCATTAGTCAGCGATTATATTCCAATACTTATTCAGCTATGTGTTGCCATTGGGTTTGTGGTAGCAACTATGTTGGCTACTCACCTTATTGGGCCTAAAAGAAAAGGTGCAAATAAGCTTGAAAGTTTTGAGTGCGGGATAGAATCAGAGGGGAATGCACGCTTGCCTTTCTCAGTAAAATATTTTCTTACTGCCATCCTTTTTGTACTGTTTGATGTGGAGGTAATTTTCATGTATCCATGGGCGGTGAACTACAAAACATTCCTCCATGAAATGGGGATGCAGGGCTTTTTTTCTATGGTTATTTTCTTAAGTTTATTTTTAGTAGGTTTTTATTATATAGTCCGCAAGGGTGCATTAAAATGGGAGTAAATCTCCATCATTAAAAGAATAAAATGACAGATACAGATATCAAAATAAAAGAAGCACCAGCAGGCTATGAAGGCCCTGGCTTTTTTGCTACTACTTTAGATAAAGCTGTAGGCTATGCCCGCAGCCATAGCATCTGGCCATTGCCTTTTGCAACCTCATGCTGTGGTATTGAATTTATGGCAACCATGAGCCCCCACTATGATTTAGGAAGATTTGGTGCAGAGAGGTTAAGCTTCTCCCCACGCCAAGCAGATTTACTGATGGTGATGGGAACAATTGCCAAAAAAATGGGACCTGTTCTCCGCCATGTTTATGAACAAATGGCAGAGCCACGTTGGGTTCTATCTATGGGTGCATGTGCCAGCAGCGGGGGAATTTTTGATACTTATAGCGTTTTGCAAGGCATTGATAAAATCATCCCTGTTGATGTATATATACCGGGTTGCCCTCCCCGCCCTGAGCAAGTGATTGAAGGCATTATGAAAATTCAGGATTTGATAAGAAGTGAATCCTTGCGCAGAAGAAGTTCACCGGAATACAAACAACTAATGGCTGGCTACGGCATAGAATAATTTATGACCCATCAGGAAATAACAGATAAACTCAGTGCTGCATTTGGTGAGGATATTATAGAAGCAGTGGTTAGCTATGATATGCTTACCATCATTATTTCTGCTGAAAAGAATTTAGAAGTACTTCTTTTTTTAAGGGATGATAAAGATTTAAACTTCCATTTTTTAACAGATTTATGTGGCATCCATTATCCTTTTAATGCTGATAATGAGTTGGGCGTTGTGTACCACCTGCACAGCATGGTGGCAAATATCCGCATAAGAGTAAAAGCGTTTTTCCCAAGTAAAGACCCTGTGATAAGGAGTGCTACCGGCTTATGGCTGAGTGCAGGATGGATGGAACGTGAGACCTTTGATTTCTATGGAATCTTGTTTGAAAACCACCCAGACCTCCGCCGCATTCTTAATGTGGATGACATGGATTATTACCCAATGCTTAAGCAATACCCACTTGAGGACGGCACCCGTGAAGATAAAGATGACGCCATGTTTGGCAGATAAAAACAATACAAAAACATGAGCACGCAAGACGTAATTTTAGATGAACAAAAGAAGGCATTACTTAATAATGACCCCACTTCTGATAGCATTTATACCCTGAACCTTGGGCCTACCCACCCTGCTACACATGGTATTTTCCAGAATGTTTTGCAGATGGATGGCGAAAAGATTCTATCCTCTGAGCCTACTATTGGGTACATCCATCGTGCTTTTGAGAAGTTGGCAGAGCACCGCCCATTTTACCAAATCACTACGCTTACGGATAGGATGAACTACTGTTCATCACCCATTAATAATATGGGATGGCACATGACGGTGGAGAAACTACTTGGTGTGCAAACCCCAAAACGGGTGGACTATATGCGCATTATTGTGATGGAATTGGCGCGGATTTCCGACCACCTTGTTTGCAACTCTGTGCTTGCGGTGGATACAGGAGCATTGACAGGATTCCTCTATGTGTTCCAAATGCGGGAAAAGATTTATGAGATTTATGAAGAGATATGCGGGGCACGCCTCACTACCAATATGGGTAGGATTGGCGGCTTTGAGAGGGATTTTACCCCTGCTGCTATTGAAAAATTAAAAACCTTTTTGGTGGAGTTCCCAAAGGCATGGCAGGAGTTCAACAACCTTGTGGAACGCAACCGCATTTTTGTGGATAGGATAAAAGGCGTAGGTGGCATTACTGCGGAAAAGGCATTGGCGTATGGATTCACAGGGCCAAATTTGCGTGCTGCCGGGGTTGATTATGATGTACGCGTTACTTCCCCTTATTGCTCTTATCAGGATTTTGATTTTGAAGTACCTATTGGCGAAAATGGAGATACTTATGACCGCTTTTTAGTACGCAATGAAGAGATAAACCAAAGCCTGAAAATCATTAATCAGGCGTTTAATAATTTGCCGGAAGGCACTTACCACGCTAATGTTCCTGAGTTTTATCTGCCACCAAAAATGGAGGTTTATAATAATATGGAAGCCCTTATTTATCATTTTAAAATAGTGATGGGAGAGATAGAAATACCCAAAGGCGAGGTCTACCACGCTGTGGAAGGTGGCAATGGCGAATTGGGTTTTTACCTTGTGAGTGATGGTGGCAGAACCCCTTACCGCCTCCACTTCCGCCGCCCATGTTTTATTTATTATCAGGCATACCCTGAGATGATAAAAGGACAATTTCTATCAGATGCTATTATCACCATGAGCTCCATGAACGTGATAGCTGGCGAACTTGACGCATAACATTTAATACCACAGAAAAGACTTGGAAACTACCGCTAACGCAGCCCTAACATTCTCAGCAGAACAACTAAAAAAGGTTGAGGAAATTATAAAACGCTACCCTGAGGGCAGGCATAAATCTGCCTTGCTGCCGCTATTGCATATGGCGCAGGATACCTGGGGATGGCTATCCCCCGCCGCTATGGATTATGTGGCATCCCTCTTAAAAATTCAACCTATTGAGGTGTATGAGGTGGCGTCTTTCTATAGCATGTACTACCTAAAACCTATGGGTAAATATGTAATGGAGTTTTGCCGCACAGGCCCGTGTTGCCTAATGGGTTCTGAGAATATTGTACATTATATAGAAAATAAACTGAACATAAAAGATGGCGGCACCACAGAGGACGGCATGTTCTCACTTAAAACTGTAGAGTGCCTTGCTGCCTGCGGCTATGCCCCTATGATGCAAGTGGGTGAAAACTATTATGAGCACCTTACAGAAGAAAAAGTAGATGCCCTTTTGGATGAATGGCGTAGGAAAGGATAGGGAATAAAGAATAAGTCAGGGATTATAACATATTTTTTTGTTCTACTTTTGAACCTGCTATTATCCTTATGAAAAAATCCATCAGTCTTTCCCTTTTTAGCATTTTAGTAAGCCTAAACCTATCTGCGCAAAATGATGTGCAATACAAAACCTCAGAGATTATTTTCACTGCCCCAATGGTGGTGGATGCTGATAAAATTACCAAAGACTACTTCCCTGTTTTGCAAAGTATGGAGATGCCTAAGCCAGGCGGCGAGGAGTATAATGCTTTTTTAGAAGGGATTAAGAAGAACATCAAACCCAACCTCAACCCCGTAAACAGAAGCTTTAATAAAACTGTTTTACCCCCACCCCTACACCTAAAGGGCTTTGAGGGCAATAAGTTTTTTACCGGTATTCCTAATGATAACGATGTTGCAATTTCTAACAATGGTTTTATTGTTTCGGTAGTTAACCAAACCATTAATGTGTTTGATACCAACGGCACTTTGCTAAAGGCATGGAGCTTTAATGCCTTTGCAGATACGCTGAAACTAAAAGCTAATAAATATGATGGAAGGGTACTTTATGACCCCCTTAAAGACAGGTTTGTGGTGGCGCTGCTTTGCGGTTATGATTCCAGCACCAGCAAATGCATTCTGGGGTTTTCGCAAACCAATAACCCCACCGGCAAATGGAATATTTATGCGGTGCAAGGCGCGCCCTTAAAAGATAAAACTTGGAGTGATTACCCAATACTTGCCCTCACTAAGGATGAACTTTTCCTTACCCTTAATGCTGTAAACAATGGCTCAGTAGATTGGAAAACGGCTTTTCACCAAAGCTATATTTGGCAGATAGATAAAAATACAGGCTATGATGGTAAGCCCCTTGCCACTAAAGTTTATAGTGATATTATTTTTAAGGGGAAGAACATCCGCAACATTTGCCCTGTGCAGGGGGGCTCAACTTTATATGGCCCGGATGTGTATTTTCTCTCCAATAAAAATTTTTCTCCAAGCACTGATACTTTCTTTTTGCTGCACCTAAGTGGATTGATGACTGATACCGCAACAAAACTCAGCATACAGCTTTTGAGAAGTGATAAGCATTATGGAGTATCACCCAATGCAAGGCAAAAGAAACCGTGGTTTCTACAGACGAATGATGCCCGTGTGTTGGATGCTTTTATTGAGAATGGCAAAATACAAATGGTAGGTAATTCAAAAAATGAATTTAACTATGCCTCCGCATTCCATGGTGTGATTTCTGACATTAAAACAAACCCTATAGTGAGGCTAAATATCCTTAGCGATTCTAATATTGATTTAGGCTTCCCTGCCATTGCCTATGTGGGTAAAGATGCCCAAAGTGATGATGCTATCATCTTGGTAAATCATACCTCAAAAAATGTATTCCCCGGCTATTCATCATTCCTTTATTCTGCCAATGCGTATAGTTATTTGGATACCCTAAAGAGGGGAACCTCCAAAATTAATGCGTCTGTGAACCCTGAGAGGTGGGGTGATTATAGCGGCATACAGCGCAAATACAACCAACCAGATAGGGTATGGATGGCTGCTACCTTTGGGTATTTTAAAAAGGTTGACCAATTTACCTCTTTCGGCACTCACGGCACATGGATTAGTGAGGTAGGTGTGCCCAAAGGTTTTGTAGGGATTGAACCCAAAACGGCAGAGGTCACAGAATCTAAATTATATCCCAACCCCGTGATGGCTTATGAACCCTTGAGCATAGAATTCTATCTTAACAAAGAGGAAATAATTAATATTTCTTTACATGATATTTCAGGAAAATTTATTGACCTCCTTATGAAAACTAAAGGCGAGGAGGGGAAAAACCAATTTATATTTAATACCAAAGCCTTAAAGCCAGGCAACTACATTTTGGTGGTACAAAATGAAAACGGCAAAAGAAAGTTCAGCAAAAGGTTTGTTGTTCTATAACATTATTCTCTAAAATCTTACAGCCTTATTCAATTAAGCAAAATACTATTCTTGTAGTCTGGATTGGCATTTAGGAGGGAACAAACCTGTTTTGGGCTAACTATTATTCTTAACTTTTTACTTATATATTACAATTGTGATTTCTCATGGTGGTGGCAAGGTTTATAGCTATTGCCAAGTTTTAGTTTTGATGCTGGGCTAAAACATAAATATTTATGAAGAGGATTTTTACAAGAATCTATTCAGTACTCATACTAAATAAATCAGAAGAGAGCAATGCTTTGCAGCATCAGCGTGTGCAAATGTTTTACGCTATCAGTGTATTCATTTCTATAGTTTGCCTATTGATGGTGGCAGAAGATTTTATACTGCATAGGGTTAGTTTCATTTCATATTCTGTGCTTAGTATTTCTGCAGTTTTTACATTGAATTTGATATTCTTTGAGAGGAATAAAAACCTGATTAAGGCATCCAAAATTGTTTTTTATTCAGCTCCTATTTTGTTGCATATTATTACTAATTACTCAGGAGGGTTAATGGGCCCTGGATTTTCTGCTTATGCAGTATATATAATTATTTCTGGGGTTTTGTTAGGGTTAAGGTACTGCGCCGCAAGCCTTGCCATAACTCTTTTGGAAGCAATATATTTTTATACTTTTGGTAACAATTCCCATAGCCTGCCTCACTCATCAGATCTGATTGATTTCTTTAGTGCCTTCTGTGCTATTTTTACTTTGGTAGCAATAATCTCTTTCAACTCTGAGAGAACAAAAAATAAAGCAATAAAAGCCGCAGAACTTGCTAAACAGGAGGTGGAGAAAAATAGTATTGAGCTTCAAAATCTTTCTTTAATTGCAAAGAAAAGCGACAATTGGGTTACCATCACCAATAAGGATGGGATGATAGAATGGGTGAATGATGCCTTTACTTCTATATCCGGTTATCTGCCCATGGAGGTAATAGGGAAACACATAAAAGAATTTATACAAGAGGTGGCAGTGGATGCCAAAGAGCCTGAGATGGTGCAGGGGAAAATGAATACCTTAAAGCCTTACACTTTTAAGAGTCAGCGCTATCATAAAACGGGTTTAACTTATTGGCTAAGGCTTAATGTAACTCCTATTTTTAATGATGCCAATGAACTTACAAAATACATAAGTGTTGGGAATGATATCACACAGCTTAAGGAGTCAGAAGAAAGCTATAAGTATCTTTTTGATAATAATCCTATGGCAATTTTGGTTACAGATTTATCAGGCAATTCAATTTACTCTGCCAATGAGGCTGCCTTAAATTTATTAGGGCAAACCAAAGAGGAATTGATGAAGTTAACTTTCATTAATATTTTTGAGATTGAGAATAGGGATGAGATAAAGGTAAAATTCAGCAAAAAAGAAAATTTTTGCAACACCTATAAAATTATTGGGAAGGATAAAAAAAACCATAACGTAGAGGTTGAAACGCAAACAATAGTTTACAATGGATATCCTGCTTACATAGTAATGTGCAATGATATTACTGAGAAAGTTTATGCAGAAGAAACCATTAAACAGGGTGAGGCTAGGTTAAAAGCCCTGCTGGCAAATGTGCAGGATACTTTTTGGGCATATAATAATGAGGGTAGATTAATTACCTATAATACTCAGTTCTCTAATAGCATTAAAATGATGTTTGGGATTGATGTACAACCAGGGATGACGCTGTTGGATAAATTTCCTGAGCCTTTTAAAACTTCTGCTGAAACGCAATTTATAAAAGGGCTAAATCGTGAAAGTTTTACCTATGAGATAACACCAGAACATCAGGGCAAAACTATTTATTTTGAGATAAGTGTTAACCCTATTATTGATGAAAATAATGTGGTAACAGGGGTTTCATATTTTGGAAGAGACACAACTGAAAGCAAAAGAACCCAGCTCAATATTGCACAAAGCGAATCCAAATACCGCAAGCTGATAGAGACTATGAATGAAGGTTTGCTTTACGTAGATAATGACAATATTATTCAGTTTGCCAATGATAGGTTTTTTGAGATGACTGGTTATGCCTCTGATGAACTTATTGGTAAGCCAACGGTAGATATTTTATTGGATGATAAAAATAAAAGTATTGTACATAGGGAAACCGAGGTGAGGAAAAATGGTGTAGCAGACCAGTACGAAATTCAGATGACAAAAAAGGCAGGGGATAAAATTTTCCTCCTTATTAATGCTGTCCCTATTTATGATGATGCCAACGAAAATGTAATTGGAAGTTTGGCAACCCTAACGGACATTACCCAGAAGAAAATAAACGAACATATTGCCCGCCAAACCCAGGAAAAATATGGTACCCTGATAGAGCTTATGCATGAGGGTTTGATGTACGTTGATGTGAATGAAGTGATACAATTTGCCAACTCCAGATTTTGTGAAATCAGTGGGTATACACAAGAAGACTTGGTAGGCAAAATGGATTTTAATACAATGCTTACCCCAGAGGCAAAAGCCATTGTTGAGAGTAAAAATGAACTTCGCAGAAATGGTATCTCAGACCAGTATGAAGTGCCTATGTTGCGGAAAGATGGCAAACAAATTTGGGTGTTAATTAATGGTTCTCCTCTCTACGAAGAAGATGGAAGTTTGATGGGTTCATTAGGTACTTTCTCAGATATTAGTGAGAGAAAAAACACTGAAGAAAAACTCATGGCTACCAACCGTGAACTTGACCATTTTGCCTATGTAGTTTCTCATGATTTAAAAGCACCATTAAGAGCAATCAATAATTTATCTCAATGGATTGAAGAAGATTTAGGTACTGATTTATCAGAAGATATTCTTAAAAATATGAGCCTACTTAGGGGTAGAGTTCATAGAATAGAATCTCTTATTAACGGAATTCTGGATTACTCCCGTGCAGGCAGAGAAATGGAAGAGGCTACCGATGTTAATAGCCATACTCTTGTTAAAGATGTGGTGGAAATGTTAGCGCCTCCTTCAAAATTTATTATCAATATTGATAAGGATTTGCCAATAATTGTAGCTGAAAAAACAAAACTAAGGAAGATGGCGAAATTTCAATTTCATTCTTAGAAAAAAATGATTGCTTTGAGTTTTCCGTCAAAGACAATGGTCCAGGGATAGAGTCGGATTATCACGAAAAAATATTTGTAATATTCCAGACATTGCAGCCAAAAGATAAAGTAGAAAGCACCGGTGTAGGCCTCTCAATTGTTAAAAAGATTATTGAAGACCAAGGTGGAATTATAAGAATAGAATCAAAAATTGGGGAGGGGGCTAATTTTATTTTCACTTGGGCTAAGCAAACAAAAATTTTGCACAACCAACTTATTGCAGCTCCTATAATTGTTTAAACCTACTACTACCAGGAATTCTCTAAATCCTCTGGAGTGTATTTATGATTCCTTGTAACGTATAAAGAATTTTCCTTAACCCTCTTAATAGAAAGAGGGTTTTTTGCTTTTATCCGTGAAAGCAAAGCAATAGGAGTAAGTATCACAAAAAAGAAAGCAGCTAAAATAATTCTTGAATTTATCCAGCCCAATATCTCAGCAAGTTTAAGCCACCCCCTAACCACATATTCTCCAGCAATAGGGATAACCAAACTAATTACACCAACCCCACCTGCTACATAGTAAAAATAGATGCTCTTGGTTATTAATCCAAGAACCGTCATGCCGGTTACTATTACAAAGAGGTTTTTATACTGTTCTGTCTTATTCATTGGTTATTAAAATAAGGTGTAAATAAATGGGGCAATGGCAGAGCCTCCACCAATTACTATTAATAATCCTAGTAGCAGCAAAGCCACAATTACAGGTGCTAACCAAAATTTTTTGCGTTGCTTTAAATACTTCCAAAGGTCACTTATGAAATCCATTATTTATTTTTATTTAATTTATTAATCCAATACAAACTCTTCTTTCCAATTGTCTTTTTCCATCCATTCGGGTTGGTCTTTTTTATTGAAAATATAATTTCCCACCACAAGGTAATCCATCTCTGTACGCATAAAACAGCGGTATGCATCTTCAGGAGTATAAACTATAGGCTCACCCCTTACATTAAAACTTGTGTTAACAATTACTCCATATCCTGTTCTCTTTTTAAAGGCATTAATCAACTCCCAATAGGCAGGATTTGTTTCCTTATGCACCGTCTGAATTCTTGCACTAAAATCAATATGCGTAATAGATGGCATATCACTTCTTACATGGTAAAGTTTATCACGCAGGTTTAGTTGATTGTAGTTATCAGGCAAAGTTTTTCTGCGGCTTTTAACCACAGGCTTCACCAAAAGCATATATGGTGAAATGCCATCATGCTCAAAGTATTCTTTGCAATCTTCCGCCAAAACAGAAGGTGCAAATGGTCGGAATGACTCTCTGTATTTTATTTTAAGATTAAGTTTTCTTTGCATTTCCTCATTACGTGGGTCACCAATAATACTTCTTGCGCCTAAAGCACGGGGGCCAAATTCCATCCTGCCTTGTACCCACCCAATGGCATTGCCTTCATCCACTAAAATTGCAGTGGCTTCGCACATTTCCTCCATAGAATTATACCTATGGTAAACACCATTATATTTTCTTGAAACATTTTCAACATCCCTATCACTAAAATCAGGACCTAAGTAAGAACCCTGCATAGCATCCATCTTATAATCAATCACTCTTTCCTTTTGGAATTTAATGTGGTAGGCTGCAAGCGCAGCACCTAAAGCACCACCAGCATCACCTGCCGCAGGCTGTATAAATACTTCTTTAAAAACTCCTGAATCCAGTAGTTTTCCATTGGCAACACAATTTAAAGCAACACCTCCTGCAAGGCATAAATACTCAGCACCCGTTAGGCGTTTAGCTTCTTCTGCCATTTTAATTACCACCTCCTCGGTAATTGCTTGTATTGCCAAACCAAGGTTGCAATGATGTTGTTGTAATTCTCCTTCCCCTTCCCTCCTTGGGAATCCAAAAAGCTGATTCCATTTATCATCCTTTACCATTCTTAGCCCTGTGGCATAATTAAAACAATCTTGGTCAAGCCATATAGAGCCATCAGGTTTTATATCAATTAATTTTTCCTTGATAATCTCAATGTACTTTTTAACCTCTGGGGCATCTGGGTTTCCATAAGGGGCTAAGCCCATCAGTTTATACTCACCTGAGTTTACTCTAAATCCAAGGAAGTAGGTAAAAGCAGAGTAAAGTAATCCTAAGGAATGTGGAAATTTTAACTCCTTAAGAATAGTAATATCCTTCCCCTCTCCTAAACAAATAGAAGCCGTTGCCCACTCCCCTACCCCATCAATAGTTAGGATTGCAGCCCTCTCATAAGGTGATGGATAAAATGCAGATGCCGCATGAGAAAGATGGTGTTCTGGAAACAGAAGTGTGAGTTTATTTTTATTATAAGGTTCAACTTCGGCAAGGCTATCCTTAATCAATTTCTTAAGGAACATTTTCTCCTTAAGCCAAACTGGCATAGAGGTAATAAAGGAACTTACTCCTTTGGGTGCAAATGCATAATATGTTTCTAAAAGCCTTTCAAGTTTTAGGAGGGGTTTATCATAAAACACTACTGCATCAAGCTTATCAATAGAAGCTCCGGCATACTCCAAACAAAATTTCACCGCATTGGTTGGGAACCCAGGGTCGTGCTTTTTTCTGGTAAAGCGTTCTTCTTGCGCAGCAGCTATAATTTTTCCGTCCTCAATAATGGCGGCGGCAGAGTCATGATAAAAAGCAGAAATCCCTAAAATCTTCATGCAAATGTATTAGCAGGATGTAAAATCCATCATGCAAAATTAGAGGTTTTGCACCCACTTATAAAAATCAGATTAACCATTCGGTTTTGCTACATTAAAACAAAAAACCTTACAAGAAATTTGAGAGGATATCAAATTCAATGAAAATTAAAATCAATGTAGAAAACGATTTAATCCAATAAAGGACTATGAGATCCTTACAATTTCTCACCTCCTAATCATCCAAAACTTACAGGTGTAATCATACTCATAAGCCCTTAAAACCGGGGTATCCCCAAACCCATAGATTTGTCCGTACCATTAAACGTGAAAAATGACTGATAATATTTTTACAATTCTTTTAGTAGAAGATGATGAAGTAGATATCATGAATGTAAAGAGGGCATTCAAAAAAAATGATATCAATTACAACATCCACATTGCCCGCAACGGCATTGAGGCTTTGGAGCTCCTTAGAAAAAAAGGAACTGAAAAACTCTTCCCTTGGCCAGACTATGTACTCATGGATATCAATATGCCTAAAATGGGTGGGATAGAAACCTTGCAAGAACTCAGGAATGATATAGATTTAAAAGCATTGCCTGTGTTTATGGTTACTACTTCCAACGAGGCAAGTGATAAGCAAAGTGCTTACGACTTAAATGTGGCAGGTTACATTTTGAAACCTATTTTCTTTGAGCAATTTGTAAGTGCAGTAGGTACTATTAATAATTATTGGCAACTTATTGAACGCCCTTACTAACATGGAAGAAGCATTTAAAATACTACTTGTTGATGATGATGAGGTAGATCAGATTAGCTTCCGAAGGGCTATGAAGGAAACCAGCATAAGGCACCTTATTACCGAGGTTGATAATGCTCCATCAGCTTTGGAAATGGCATCCAATGATTTTGATTGTATATTTTTAGATTACCTTTTGCCGGGCTCTGATGGGCTTGCCATCCTTAAAAAGATAAGGGATAAAAACGTATATATACCTGTGGTGGTAGTTACCTCGCAGGGTAGTGAGCAAATTGCCGTGGAGATGATGAAAGCAGGTGCCCTTGACTATGTAGTTAAGGATAAACTGAATTCTGAATCTCTTAAAAAATTAATTGGCAACATCCAAAAGTTCCAAGCTATTGATAGGGAAAAGAGGGAGGCTAAGGCCGCCCTTATTCGCAGTGAAGCTAGGCTGGCAGAAGCGCAAAAGATTGCAAAAGTGGGTAACTGGGAGTATACTAGTGAAACCAAGAATGTGGATTGGTCTGATGAGATGTTTCGCATTTTTGAAATACAGAAAGGGAGCTTTAATTTTAACTTTAGCTTCTTTTTAAAACATATTTATGTAGAAGATAGACCTCTTGTAATCCATACCATCAAAACCGCCAAGCCGGGAGATTATTTCAATTTTGATTTTAGAATACAACTGGATAATGGCAGTATTAAATACGGCAATACCCAAGGCAATTTTGTGTTTGATGCCAAGCAAAATTGCAAAGTGGTTTTTGGTACTGTGCAAGACATCAGTGACCGCAAACATGTGGAAGAACAACTACGCCATGCCAAGGAAATAGCAGAGCAATCCTCTACCATTAAGCAGCAATTTTTGGCTAATATGAGCCATGAAATAAGAACCCCAATGAATGGTATTATTGGCTTATCAAACCTTGTATTGGATACTGAGTTAAATGAAGAGCAAAAGGAGTTTGTTGGTGCTATAAAACAATCAGGGGATAACCTGCTTGTTATTATAAATGATATCCTTGACTTCTCTAAAATTGAGAGTGGCAAAATGACTTTTGAACAGACTTCATTTAACCTTAAAGATACCTTGAAGTTTATTTATGAAATCCTTAAACCAAGGATTTTGCAGAAGAAGTTCCCTGTAGATTTTGTGATGAAAGATGATGTGCCGGAACAGATGAAAGGAGACCCTGTAAGGTTAAATCAGATATTAATGAACCTGATTGGCAATGCTATTAAATTTACTGAAAAGGGTAACGTTACCCTTGAGGTAAGTATGCATCAAGAGTTGGATAGCCGTATTGAACTTGCCTTTAAAATAAGGGATACTGGGGTGGGCATACCTGCCGAGATGCAATCCAAAATCTTTGAAAGCTTTACCCAAGCAGAGTCTAACACTACCAGGAAATTTGGTGGCACCGGCTTAGGATTAACCATCACAAAGCGCTTGGTAGAGTTGCAAGGTGGGCACCTTTGGGTTAACTCAATACATGGTGAGGGGACGGAGTTTGCCTTTAGGATGAAGTTTGGGAAAGAGGTAGCAGTAGAAACTAAATCAGCTAAAAAAGATAATTTGAAAACAGTACCCGATGCTATTAAAGGAATATCAATATTAGTAATGGAAGATAACCCCATTAACCAATTAGTGGCTGATAAAGTACTTTCCAACTTTGGTTTTAAAGTTACCTGCGCTGTTAATGGCTTGGTGGGAATCCAAAAACTCAAAGAAAAACATTACGATATTATTTTGATGGATGTGCAAATGCCGGAAATGGATGGTTACGAAGCCACCCATGTTATCCGCACCACATTGCCAAAACCCCTTAGCCAAATACCCATTATTGCCCTCACTGCTTCTGCTATTCTGGAGGATGCCCAAAAATGTTTGGATGCCGGGATGGATGACTATGTCTCCAAACCATTTGACCCCTACATTTTGTTAGAGAAAATTGACCAATGCATTGCCCAGAAAAACTTGAAGAAACAACCCATTAAAAATAAAAAGGAAATGAAGCAGGACCCAAAAGATGCAGGCAAACTAATCAACCTTACTTACCTAAGGGAGTTGGCTGATGGCAGTGTAGATTTTATGATAGACATGATGCACATGTTTATTGATGCTACCCCAAAGCAAGTTGCTGAGCTAAAAACCCATTTTGAAAATGGAAATTATGCCGATGTTAAAGCCATTGCTCACAAACTAAAACCATCTCCCGGGTTTTTAGGTGTGCATGATTTAAGCACCACTTTCCACTCGCTTGAGAAAGCCGCTATTGATGGCATGGATACTCGCCTGATTGCCGGCCTTATTGAGACTGCCGAAGCCATGACAAATCAAATAGTTATTGAGCTACACGCAGAGATGAAAGACCTGGAAATGGAACTCAGGAAAGCAGCTGCTTAGCCACAAATAATAAAAGTATA
Source organism: Bacteroidota bacterium (assembly GCA_026391915.1). GTDB lineage: Bacteria > Bacteroidota > Bacteroidia > CAILMK01 > CAILMK01 > JAPLCZ01. Next base: position 19,369 of record JAPLCZ010000294.1, read on the forward strand.
ACTGCATAGGTTAGCAAAATGCAAAAGCAATCTGCTGACTAAGGTGCGAATAATAAGCGAAGCCTTGACCAAAGTCAGGGCTTCGCTTATTTATAACCTCACCTAAATCCTCTCCAAAGGAGAGGACTTTAACCTCCTAAGTTACTTCAGTGCGTTCTTGCCCCTCTCCTTTGGAGAGGGGTTGGGGTGAGGTCACAGGTGTTGGAAAGACTCTGCTGAAATTTATTTCAGCTCCTATGTTAACCTTAAAGAAACCTATTAAACCACATAGATGCATAGTTTTTCTATGTAACTATGTGGTTAATTTTAAATTTATGAGATTACATAGTAGAAATCAGCAAGCTTAATTTAAGGGGTTTATCAATCTTCTTAACAGTATTCATGCACCCACTAATTAAACCCTCCCTATCTTTGAACCTCTAAACCCGCAAATTCAATTAAAACAAATAATAAAATGAAGAAAAAACTCTTAACCCTTTGTTTCATCGGCGCACTAAGTGTAGCGCTGATTACATCTTGCAACAAGAAAGATGATGGCGTAACAGACACCGATGCACAAGAAGCAGGTGGCGATTTTGCCGAAGCCGACAAATCTTTCTCTGATGCTTTTGATGCAACTTATGATGCTACCACAAGCCATCCAGGCTTATTTAAAACCGACAATGCAGAAACCATGTTACTTACAGAGTGCGCTACAGTAACCGTAGAAGACTCACTAAGCGCTACCAAAAAATACCTCATCAGCTTTGGCAATGGCACTACAGATAGCTGCCTTGGCAAAGATGGCAGATACCGCAAAGGCAAACTGCATGTAAGCATTACAGGTGGTAAATTCCGCACTACAGGGGCTATTATCAGCGTAACTACCGATGGCTATTATGTAAATAGCAACCACATACAAGGCACCAAAACTATTGTAAACAAAGGCGCTATTGGCACTGCTAATATCGTGTATGAAATTACTATAAAAGGCGAAGACGGCAGCAGCGAATATGCAGTTATCACCCGCCCCAATGGCAAAAGCCATAAATGGAAAGCAACCCGCACCCGTGAGGTATATTTTATGACTGGCACCAGCATAGTAGATTATTGCTTGCATGGCGGCAGTGGTGATGGCGTAACCGCAGGCGGCGCTACCTATACCGTTAAAATCACCAACAAACTAAAAACAGCACCCGGCTGCAAATGGGTAGAAAGCGGAAGTATAGAAATTACCCCTAAAGGCAAACTTACCCGCACTATAGATTTTGGTACCGGTGCTTGTGATAGGCTTGCAACCCTTACCGTAAATGGCAAATCATTCCAGTTTGAAATGAGATAAACTCCCTCCATAATAAGAGGCTATATAAAAGCCCCGCCTAAGTATAGGTGGGGCTTTTTTTATGGTTGGGTGATATAGTTTTTAAATAGTTGATATACACATTTTGCTAAGGATGATTTGAGGGGAATTGGGGCTACAAGCCATTTTACTATAGCATCCCTAATTTTTACTACAGTACCCCAAAATTCTCCTTTTTTATGCCAAAATGGCAGTTGGTGGGGGTAAAAATCTGCCCAAAAGACACCGCAAGTGGAATAAAGAATACCGCAAGTGGAATAAAACCCATCCCCACCAAAACAAAATACCCCGCCACCAAAACAAAACCTACCGCAAGTGGAACAAAAACCTCAGCCACCAAAAAGGAGAACACCGCAACTATTTTTTGGGGCAGCGCATAAATATTATTTTAATATGAAAGTTTTTACAGATAATTTTGAATTATCAACCTATAAAATAAAATACAAAAATGAGTGAACCCACACCCCTTGATTTTAGATTCTCTATAGGAGAAGAGATAGACATTGCGCTTGAAAAGCAGGCTTTCTTCCAGCGAGATGTGATAGAACTTACCCCACGGGGCATTACCCCCACGGTTATTACCAACTACATCACAAAAATTGATAACACCATTGCCGCCCCTGATGATGATGCCGCTTTGGAGGCACAAAAAACAGCTACCACTGCCCTTAACCTCATCCGCACTGATATACGGGATAGGATAAGCGAAATATGGGGGATTGCCGGAATTACCTTTAAAAATGATAAGGATAAACTGGTAGGATTTGGGATTACCGAAATTAGCAGGCTGGATGACGGCGCACTGCTACTAAATATTGATAAAACAGCCGCAAAAGCAGAGGAACACTTTGAAGCCATGGAGAATTATGGCCTCACTCAAGAGATGATTGATGGGCTCATTGGGCTGCAACCTAACTTTAGGGCAGCTAAATTGGTGCAAGATGCCGCCATAGAAGCACGCCCACAGGCTACTAATAACAGGCACATTATTGCCAATATATTATACCATGATATGGTGGATAATTGCGAGATAGCTAAGCTGTATTACAAAACCCGCGACCCCCTAAAATATGATGACTATGTAATTTATGATAGTGATGGGCAGCAGGTGCGCAATGGGCAATTGGCCCCGCAAGAAAAAGATAAGCGTGATTTTGATGCCGTAAATGCAGGCAGCCTCTTTAAAGGATATTCTATTGAAAACACCACTATGGAAATGGGTTTTGTGCAAAATGAAAACGACCCTTTAGGGGTGCAAAAGGCTATTATACTACCCTACACCCACCAAACTGATATCACCGCAGCAAGCATGGGCTATGATAACACCAATGGGCACATCATTTTTGTTATCCGCAATGCAGGCACTAATGCTGGCAGGTATAGGGTGATTAAACTTTAATGAGGAATTGAGAATTAAAAATTAAGAACCTGCCGTCGCAAGACTGTGTCTTGTGACTTTTTATGGCAAGTTTGTAACTTAAGTGCGGTTGGGTTTTCTATTCCGCCACCCATCCTTCGCCAAACTATTCACACTATAATTACTTTAAAGGAGTTCATGAGACCGCTTCGCTATGTTCAGGATGACAAAAGGAGGCTGCGTTTTCTGACAACTAACAACCGACAACTAATTCATCAACCCGCTTACCCAATCTGGGAAGATGCCCAGCACAAAGAGGAGGGCGGCGGCAACCACTAGGGCAAAAAGATAGGCGGGTTGCACTGCTATTTTGGTGGGTGCAGTATCCTTAGCAAACATGGCTACTATCACTTTAAAATAATAATATATGCCCACTAAGGAGTTGGCTACGGCTATCAATACAATATAGATATAGCCGTTTTCCATAGCATTAATAAAGATATAATACTTACCAAAGAAGCCTGCCAACGGGGGTATCCCCGCAAGGGAAAGCATGGCTAAAGTCATTAGTCCCGCCAGTGCGGGATTATTGCGGGCAAGCCCTTTAAAGGCGGTGTAGCTATCATCGCCACCGTTATCTTGTGTTACCAACATCAGCACCCCAAAAGATACCAAAGAGGCAAGTGAATACACCAAGGTATAATAGAAAATGGAGTTGGCGGAGTGGGTGTTCATGGCTATTACGCCAATTAATAAATACCCCGCGTTGGAGATGCTGGAGTAGGCAAGCATCCTCTTTACCCCATGTTGGTATAATGCGCTGAAGTTGCCAATAATCATGGTGAGGGCGGCTACTCCCCAAAGGGCATCAAACCAAATGGGTTTGGCGCTGCCAAAGGTGTAGAATAGCAAGCGGTATAATGCGGCAAAAGCAGCGGTTTTAACCACGGTTGCCATAAAAGTAGTGATGAGGGTGGGTGCGCCGCTATATACATCGGGTGCCCAAAAATGGAAGGGTGCGCCGGATACTTTAAAGAGCATCCCTACCAGCATTAGCATAATGCCCGCAACAAAGATGGTGGGTAAATCTCCTGCGTGTGCATCAGTGTATTGGCGGATGCCATCTAAAGTAAAAGTGTGTGCTGCGCCATAGACCAATGCCATCCCAAAAAGCAAGAAACCAGTAGAGAAAGAACCCATCAAAAAGTATTTAATGGATGCCTCGTTGGAGGTTACCTCCAAGCGTTTAGTGCCGGCTAAAATATATAAGGGGATGGATAGAATCTCAATGCCCAAAAACAGCATCGCAAAGTTGGAGAAAGATGCCATCAGCATACCGCCTACAAGGGTAAATAGTATGAGGCCGTATATGTCGGAGATGTTGTTGTCCTCCTTTTGGTAATACTGTTTGCAAAGGAAGAAAAGCATGGCAGTAATCATGATTAAAGCAGCAGAAAACACTACGGCGTATCTATCAAAAATAACCATATGGGTGTAGTCCGCATACCATGATGGGGTGGTGAAATAGTCCATACCATTGAGTACAAAGACCCCTGCCAACCCAATCACCACAATGGGTAGCATTGCCTTGCGCCAGTTAAATATTCCGGTGAAAAGGGTAAAGATTCCTAAGAGGGAAAGGGCTATTATGGCGTTCATTATCTTAGGCTGAGATTTATAGGATTAGTAAGTGTTTCCAACAAATGTTTTATAGAAGGCTCAGTTAGGTTGAGGATGGGTTGGGGGTAAACTCCCAATACAATTACAAGGGCAGCTATCACCACCAACACTATCTTTTCACTAGCATATAAATCAGGGAATTCAAAACCTTCTTTGGCTTCCCCCAATACTGCCCATTGATAAGATTTAAGCATATACACCGCACCAAGAATAATGGTTAATCCTGCCACCGCACCATACCACGGGCTAAACTGATATACCCCGGCAAGCAACATAAACTCACCCACAAAACCATTGGTTAGGGGCAAAGCAACGCTGCCTAATAATACTATTAAAAAGAGGGTAGCAAACACAGGCGCTTTATTAATAATGCCTCCCATCTCACCTATTTCGCGGGTTTTGAGGCGCTGTTCCATAATCTGAACAACAAAGAAAAGCCCCACTACATTAATACCATGAGATAGCATTTGCACCATGCTGCCTTGCAATCCTTGCAAGGTCATAGAGAATATTCCTGCGGAAATTAACCCCACGTGTGCAAAAGAAGAATAGGCAAAAAGGCGTTTAATATCTTTCTGAGAAATGGCTATCCAAGAGCCATACACAATACCAACTATGGATAGGATGATGGCTAGCTTTCCGTACTCTGCAACTCCTAAAGGAGCTAAAGGCAATAACCACCTAAGCACAGAATAAACCCCCATCTTTAGCATAATACCGGATAGCAACATAGTACCTGTGGAGGGAGCTTCGGTATAGGTATCTGGTTGCCAGGTATGGAATGGAAACACTGGCATTTTGATAGCAAAAGCAATAAACAATGCCCAGAAAATATAACCTTGTATATGGGTATCTAAATGCAAAGTGCTTAGTGCCTCATGGCTAAAATTACTGGGTGATGGCACTTGAAAATAGAGGTAGATAAATGCTACCAACATCAACAGACTTCCTGCTATGGTATAGATAAAAAACTTAAACGTAATTCGGATTCTGTCTTTGCCTCCCCATAGCAAACAGATAAAATAAATGGGGATAAGCGCCAACTCCCAAAAAATGTAATACAGAAATGCATCCTGCGCTACAAACACACCTACAAGGGCGGATTGCATTACTAAAACTAATGCATAAAAAACTGCGGGGCGGCTATATTCTATTTTGAATGATGACAAGATAATCAGTGGCATTAGGAGATTGGTGAGTAGCACCATCAGCATACTAATTCCATCCATGCCTACAGAGAAATGAATCCCGAAAGAAGGCATCCAAACTTCATCCATGGCAAATTGTACATCTGCATTATTTTGGAAGTTCACCCAAGCCCAAATGGTTAAACCAAACTGAACCAATGATGAAAGCAATGCTAACCTTTTAGCGTTAGTACTCCCAGCTAACATCACTAAGATGGCAGCAAAAAACGGGTAGGCTATGAGGAGTGTAGTTAACATCTTAGAAATGAATAATTGTATTTAATAAAAGGAAAACCACAATACTGATTACCATTGCAAAAAGATAATACCCTATATGCCCTGATTGCAATAAACGGATGTAACTACCTGCTACTTGGGCAACTTTGCCAGCACCGTTTACAAAGCCATCAATAAATATCACCTCAACATATTTGGTAATGAAAGCAGACATTTTTTGGAAAGGAGAAATGATGAGTGCTTCATAGATTTCATCCACATAGTATTTATCTGCCAATACTTTTTTGAAGCCTGTGTATTCACCTTTAAACTCAGAAACAGCATAATTCTTTTTGGTGATAAACCATAAAATAACCAAGCCTATGCAAGTGGCAATTAGTATTTCTATTTCTAATTTATCTGCCCCTTCAATTTCTTGGATGGTGTTGGTAACAACAGGGCTTAGGTATTGATTCAGATAATCATGCCCACCAAAAATATGTGGGAATTGTACAAAACCACCTACCAAACTCAGTATGGCAAGTACCATAAGAGGCACCGTCATGCTTGGTGGTGATTCGTGTAGGTGATGTTCTTGGTCATGCGTGCCGCGGAAGCTCCCAAAGAAAGTGAGAAACCACAAACGGAACATATAAAACACCGTCATGATTGCAGCTATTGTTGCTAATATAAAGTAGATTTTCCCATGCTGGAAATCGGCAAGAAGTATTTCATCTTTACTCACAAAACCACTTGTAAAAGGGAAGCCGGCAATTGCCATAACTCCAATAGTAAATGTTATAAAAGTGATTTTTATTTTCTTAGATAATCCACCCATTTTGGTGATGTCTTGTTCACCACCCATAGCATGGATTACACTGCCTGCTCCAAGGAATAATAGTGCTTTAAAAAAGGCGTGTGTCATTAAGTGGAACATACCCGTGGTGAATGCCCCAACGCCTAAAGCTATAAACATAAAACCCAATTGGCTTACTGTGGAATATGCAAGTACTTTTTTAATATCATTTTGGAACAGGGCAATAGTGCCTGCAAACAACGCAGTAGCCAAACCAACTATTGTAATCAGCTCCATGGTAAATGGAGAGAGTGCAAACAAAACATTGCTGCGCACTACCATATAAACCCCCGCAGTAACCATAGTTGCGGCGTGTATTAATGCGGAAACCGGAGTAGGGCCAGCCATGGCATCAGGTAGCCAAGTAAAGAGAGGTAGCTGTGCACTTTTCCCGCAAGCGCCAATAAATAACAATACTGTGATGATAACTATTGCAGGGTCATTGGCAGTAAATCCGCCTGCAGCGGAGAACACATCTGAGAAGTTAAGAGAGCCAAATACATCCAAGATTTTGAACATGCCCAAAAGGAAACCAAGGTCGCCAATACGGTTCATGATAAATGCTTTCTTAGCAGCATTATTATACTCTTGATTTTTAAACCAGAAACCTATTAGTAGATAAGAGCAAAGTCCAACGCCTTCCCATCCAATAAATAATATGAGGTAATTAGCGCCTGTTACCAGTAGCAACATAAAAAAGATAAACAGATTTAGATAACTAAAGAACCTGCTGAATCCTTCATCATGATGCATATAACCTATAGAATATACATGTATCAAAAACCCAATCCCAGTGATGATAAGCATCATCATGATGGAAAGGTTGTCAATTAAAAAGTTGAATGAAAATTTGTATTTGCCTACCTCAATCCAATCCATCAAACAAACTTGGTGAGAGGTAAAACTCCCCGAAATAGATTGCGCAAAAAAAGTAGCTGCAATTATAAAAGAACCCAAGATAGTAGCAGAGCCAATTACCCCTGAAAGGGTTTTAGAAAGACGCTGACCTAAAAAGAAATTAAAAACAAAACCTAAAAATGGTAGCAGAATTAACGCTGCCATAAGCATGGGCATAGCGTCTGTGAATCCGTTATGGATTTCAGGAGATATTTCTATATGTGCTAAAAGGGCTTTCAATTAATAATTTTTTCTATGTTGGTTTTTAGTGCTGGCAAATCTAATTGTATTGCATCCCAAACTAATTTTAAATCTATCTCATCATAATCATGTATCAGAAAATTTCTCATATCCTTCATTTCTCTCCAAGGGACATCATGGTTTTTTTCTTTAAACTGTGTAGAAATTCTTGCTGATGTTTCCCCCATTGTTTCAAAATTTCTTATTACGGCTTCCTGCAACATTTCATTCTTTAGAAATTCATCCAAAGTAACACCACTAGTATATGATTCAATTTTACAGATAAATTTATAAATGGTTTCAATATAAAACAGGTCATCCTTTTTAATTATAGATAATTTTCAAATCCTTTTCTATATAGCCAAGTAATCTTTTATTTTTGATTGTATTAAAAGTCAGCAAGTCCACTTTTATTCCCAACTTATCAGATAGGTGTTCCTGTAAACCTGCAAATCCAAATAACCCCATTCTTACTTTTAAATCTATCATCAAATCTATATCACTATCCTTATTTTCTTCACCACGGGCATAGGAGCCAAACACGGCTATTTTGCCTGCATAGGGTGACAGGAAATCAATAATGGTATTTTGTAATTGTGTGTTCATAGGTTACCACTTAAGGCGGCTGAGTTGGTCTATATCTATAGTTTTAAGATTGCGGTAAATCATTACAAGTATGGCAAGCCCCACAGCAATTTCAGCTGCTGCAACCACCATTACAAAAAATACAAACACCTGCCCGGCAGGGTCTGATGAATAGGCTGAGAAAGCAGTAAAAAGTAAATTCACTGCATTAAGCATAAGTTCCACACACATAAAAATAATGATGATATTTCTGCGAAGCAAAACCCCCATCACCCCAATGCAAAACAACACCGCCGAAAGGAAGATGTAGTAGTTAAGAGGTATAGTGCGGATGATTTCGTTAATGCTGTTCATAACAAAATTTGAAATTTGAAATTTGAAATTTGATGACTTCTACCCATACTTGTTTCATGCTCAAAAAAAATAATTTTGGCTTGAACTGATTTAACTTTGCTTTTAGAATTGGACGTGAAATAGTATTTATTTTTAAATTTCAAATTAAGTATTTTGAATTAAGAATTATTTAGGTGAGTTTCTTTTTGCCCAACATTACCGTGCCCACCATGGCTGCAATAAACAGAATGGATGAGATTTCAAATGGCAATACAAAGCGGGTGAAAAGTTCTTTACCTAAGTTTTTAACCAACCCAATGTTAGGGTCTTTAATAGCATCAATAGGCATGGCGGTTGTGGTTTCAGCGCCTTTGAGAGCAGCAACCAATACCAATAGCAAGAGGCAACCTGAAACCACCGCAGCCAGTTTTAATATAATATTTTTATGAGGTTCCGATTCGCGGTTAAGGTTCAACATCATAATAGTAAACAGGAAAAGAACCATGATGGCACCTGCATATACAATGATATTTACCACAAAAAGGAACTGAGCATTCAACAAAAGAAAATGACCTGAAATAGCGAAGAAACACACCACCAAATACAAAACGCTATGCACAGGGTTTCGTGAAAAAACCACCATCAATGCGCTAAAGATTGCCAGGGTTGACAATCCATAAAAAGCTACTTCGGAGATATTGTACATTAATGGTTTTTAACAGCCCGCGAAATTAGCAACTCTTAGGTGAAATACTAAAATAAAAAGTAATCAGTAAACAGATATCAGTTTTCAGAAAAGAATCTTAATTCTTTATTTGTACTTCCTTTAAACTCCACTTTGCATTTTAGTTTTTATGGATAACCGATTGCTGATGACTGAAAACTTTCTTTTACTCCTTCTTCTTCAGTTTCTCAAACTCTTTATTAATATGGCTTTGGGTTGGTCTGTAATAAGCACTCATATAATTAAAGGCTAGCCCAATTCCCCAACCTAGGCTGCACCATGCCGGCCAGTATCCGTTTGCCTCACCTTGTAGAAACCATACACCCCACAAAAAGGCATTGACGATAAGGTATGTATATAAATGGGTTTTAAATTTTACTCTTGCTCTGGCAATATTCCAAAGTTCTTTGTCGTCCATTTCTTCCATAATAATTATTTTTTTAGCGAAGGTAAGTAAGGTTTTACCAATTGATTTAAGAAACAGAAATCCCTATCACCCCAAATTTTTCAATGGCTGTTTCAATCCTGATATTAGTTTCTGTTTTACCAATTACCTCTACCATTTCCCACACTGCAGGGCCGGCTGCTTGCCCACTAATCAGCACACGGAATAGTTGCATATAATTGCCGGGTTTCAAATTCATTTCTGTTGCTGTTTGCTCATAGATGACTTGCAACTCAGCAGCAGTAAAATTTGCGGTGGTCTTAAACTTTTCATTAACTGCTGTAAAAAATGCAGGACAGTTGGCGTCCCATTTTTTAGCAATAACGGATTCATCATAATGCATAGGGCGTAGGAAAAAGTAAGAGCCTAAACTCCAAAAATCTTTAAGAAAAGTTGCTTTTTCTTTTATCAACCCACAAACTTTTTGGAGGTATTCATCACTTACCTCAACATCATAATTAGCCAATGTAGGCTTAAATTCATTAGCCAAATAAGCGTTGTCTTTCGTTTTTAAATATTGATGGTTGTACCATTTGGCTTTTTCAAAATCAAACTTAGCCCCAGATTTACTCACCCTCTCCAAAGTAAAAGATTCAACCAATTCATCCATGCTAAATAGTTCTTTGTTATCAGAGGGATGCCAGCCAAGCATGGCAAGTATATTAATATATGCTTCCGGCAGATAGCCAGCCTCACGGTAGCCGCTGCTCAGCTCACCACTTACGGGGTCATTCCAGTTGAGGGTGAAAACAGGGAATCCTAATCTATCACCATCCCTTTTGCTGAGTTTTCCATTGCCATCAGGTTTTAAGATGAGGGGCAGATGCGCAAATTTTGGCATCACTTCTTCCCACCCTAAATATCTGTAAAGCAACACATGAGTTGGTGCTGATGGTAACCATTCTTCACCCCTAATTACATGGCTTATTTGCATTAGGTAATCATCCACCACATTAGCAAGGTGGTAGGTTGGCATGCCGTCAGATTTAAAGAGAACTTTATCATCCAACTCAGCACTTTTCACCGTTACCCAGCCACGGATTACATCATGTAATTTTATTTCCTCATTGCGTGGAATTTTAATCCTGATAACGTAATGCTCACCGTTTTTGAGGCGTTGTTCCACCTCATCTTTTGGGAGGGATAGAGAGTTCTTCATATACTCCCTAGTGATGTGGTCATACTTAGGAGAACTCATGCCGGCTTTGGTCATGCGTTCTCTCATTTCTTCTAACTCCTCATTAGTATCAAAAGCATAGTATGCGTTACCATTTTCAACCAATTGGTCAGCGTATTGGCGGTACATTTCTTTCCTTTCTGATTGGCGATATGGGCCATATTTGCCACCTACTCCAGGGCCTTCAGAGAAATTGAGGCCAGCCCATTTTAATGACTCTATTATATATCCCTCTGCACCGGGTACAAATCTGTTTTGGTCAGTATCTTCAATCCTGAGGATGAAATCTCCTCCCATTTTTTTGGCAAAAAGATAATTGTAAAGTGCGGTGCGCACACCACCTAAATGCAACGGGCCTGTTGGTGAAGGCGCAAAACGTACACGTATTCTTCTATCACTCATAATCGTAAAAATTAAAGTGCAAAGTTAGGGTAGAGGCAGCCTGAATTTATCTATGGATTGTTAGATTGTCACCTCCGAACTCTTCCTCTTCTTCACAAATTTCTTTAGCAAGGAGTGCTCAATTACCCTTTCAATAGGTTTTATTAAAAAGATAATTGCCATCTTGGCGGCAAGGCTCAGAAAATAATTTTCTGTGGACATGATGTGCATGGTGTGCTCTATGATAAAATCCTCCACAATAAAAAGTGCTATGGTTACAAAAAGAGTAATGGCTTTTGCTTTCCTATTAATTTTGCTTAGGGTGAGCTCATCAATGGTCTCTTGCAGCGCTACATTTTTTTGCTCTATCTCCAGCTTTTGCGCTTTTATGATTACGTTCTCTTTTTTGGTTTGTTCTGCCTCAAAAATCAATAGCATATTTTTGAGTTTTTTGGCGGCATCTTCATGTTCAACTTCCTCCCGTACCTCATGAAATTTCTTATAATGGTGTAGGCTTTTTTCTAAATCTTTTTGGTGTTCAAATAGTTTTGAGAGGGATAAATGAATCTGGTAAATTTTAGGTTTTACTTTTATTTCTTCGGCCAGTTTCATGGCTTTATTGAGCATTGCAATCGCATCATCAGCATTGCCCTCTTTAAATTTTATCTCGCCTAACTGAATGAAGTTGGTAATAGCGCCACCAAAATTTTTACTTTGCTCACGTACCTCCAAAGCTTGTTTTTGGTAATTCTCTGCCTGCAGATAATCGCCCACCTCCAAATAATAATTTCCCAAATCTGTGAGGGCTGTTGAGATGGGAATTGAGTTGTTTATCTCTTGAGAAACTATAAGCGCTTTCTCTAAAACCTCTTTGGCTTCTGCAAACTTTTTTTGATGCAAATACACTTTCCCAATCCCATTTAAAGTATTGGAAACCCAGATTTTATTTCCTAAAATTTCTGCCTTGGTGAGGATACTTTTATACAACTCCAACGCATCATCCAATTGGTGTAAATCCGCATAAATTCCCGCGGTGTGATAGGTTGCCGCCATTTGGCTGTGGCTGAAATTTCCGGATTTATTAAGTTGTTCATAGCATTGTCGGGTATACTTAAGTGCCAAATCCACATTACCCAATGTGCGATAAGTTGCAGCCCTAATTCCGGCTGTTAAAGCCAAGCCATCATCCTCTTCATTCAGAGAAAATAGTTCATCTGCCTCATCACAAAACAAGAGAGTATTTTCGTAATCTTCTTTAAAAAAAGCATTTAAGACTAACACATATTTTGCATAGCAAAATTTGATTGGCTGGGCTATTTTATTCTCATCTGCCCATGTATAAAAATCTGATGAAATGTTTTCTTTATCCGCCCTACTTAAAGGAGGGAAAATCTCCAGAAAATCAGTTATGTGCGTATGAAATTCTTGAGGAGAACAGTTTTTTAAATCTGATAAAATTATTTGAATTTTTTCTAAAGCAATCATCAATTATTCCTTAACCAATTTTGTAACTTTTACGCCCCTCTCATCCATAATTTTTAAGAGGTAAATTCCTTTATTCAGTTGGCTTATGTTTGCTTTGGTTTCACCTTTTATTTTGCCTGATAGGATTATTTGCCCTGACATATTCACCAGAGTAAAATGAGCATTTGAAGTCCTGTTTTCATTTCGGATTGTTAAAATATTTTTAGCAGGATTTGGATAGATTTGGTAAGCCATTTCACCACCAGTTATTGGTTGAATGGCATTAAGCGGAGTATAGAAATACACCTTTCTGATGGAGGTATCCCACTTACTAAAAGCATTATTGTAATGGAACAAATACTCCTCTAAATAATTGCCATCTTTATCATAAGTGATGGAATCTTTTGTGCCGGTTTGTATTTCCCATTGGCTGGTGAAATAGGCTTCGCCTACAAATAAAATATTGTTGCCAAAGGTGTCATACCTGTGTCTGTTTTGCTCACTAAATCCCCATGTACTACTGGTGAGGTCATATAATTCCACTGTGGAGTCCAGCATATTTCCGCGCCAGTCATACTTAATTTTTACGCGGTTGAAGTTCACAAAACCAGTTCCGAAATTTACCTGTACTGTAAATCCTGTAGGTTTAAATTCGCCACCTTTTAACCCCGTAACATTAGAGAGTTTTGCCAGTAATTTCCAAGCCCCAGCTGACCATGCATTCACTGCACCGGAAGTTATTTTGCCGGAAGTATCGGCATTAAAAAGAAACTGATTTTGGTTTAACCAAGTGCTTGTAGCAGCATCATATTTTTGAAAAGTCACCGTTTTTATTGTTCCTTTTGGATTGGAATAATCGAAAATAATTTTACTGCCAGATGCGCCTACCCAAGTTTTTGTAGTAGTATCCCAACTTTCCCTGAAATAATAATTAGGCAGTCCGTCTTTTTCGTAGCCAACGCTATCTCTTAGATTATTTACCCAACCCAAAGTTATGGTATCCCAAATTTGATTGAGGTTATAGATTATTCTTTTTGCAGAATCCTTTTTAATAAAAGAACGGTCTTGGTTTTTGTATTTTTTGTTGACGAGATTTTGGTTGGTTGCCACCGTGCTTGCAGTTAAATAGGTGTAAAAAGTTCTGGAGGCAGTATCCCATTTCCCTGTACTATCAGGTAAAAAATTAACCACATATTGTATTGGCTTATTGGGTTGAGAAAAAGCCAATCCTGCGCAAAGCAATATGGCTATTGAAAGTAAAATGCGTTTCATATTTATGATTCTTTTGTGTTGATTTTTAGTAGTTGGTCTATCTGCAAATTCAGCAAATCCAGATAAAATTTATTGGTGATTTCGTTGTCTTTAAAATGGCTTTCAATACCCACCATTCTGGGTTTGATGGGCAGCACAAATACACCTACATAATTGAGGATATCCGTGAGGTGACTCATTGCCAAGGAAGAGCCCTGCGTGCCAGAAGAAATACCAATCAGTGCTGCATATTTTCCTCTGAAAGAATTGGGGAAATTCAACCCATCAATAAATGATTTTAATATCCCGGGGAAAGAGCCGTTATACTCAGGCACCACAAAAACAAATTTGCTGGAGGCACTAATTAAAGCTTGCATATCTACAAAATCCTGATGAGGGATTTTGTCATCCTCATAAAGTGAATAAACAAAATCTTTTGGTAGATGTTTCAAATCTATGATGTTGCTTTCTATCCCTCTTTCTTTTAGCAATGATGAATAAAGATTTGCCACCCTTCTGCTAAAAGAGCCTTTCCTATTTGTGCCGGATATAATAGTAACCACACTGCAAAAGTAGTTAGAATCAATTCATCTCGGAGTCCCACTCTGCCAAGGCATCCTGATAAGTTCGGTTAAGAGCTTCGGCTGTTATAAATGGGATAGGTTGTCCGTTTTTTATGGAAGCTTCAAAGGCTTCCAATACCTCAAGGCATTTATGCCAAGGGTGGCTTACGGCAGTCATATTAGAATTTTTTAAAGCTCTAATAACAAAAACAAGATGAAATAAAAAGCCTTCAAAAATTTTCTCTTGTTCAGGCTTCCAGCTTTCCATACCCAGCAAGTAGTTATAATTTTTGAATAAATCAGGAAGGCTTTTTCCAATCACCTTAAGGGCTTCCCAAGTATGGTTTTCGCTTTGATAATTTAACGGATTAGTTTTCATTGCAATTTGTGTTTAGGTGGATTTTGCCTAAATGGTAAAAAAATATCTTTGTAGTAACCTTTGGTTTTTAGCCCAATTTGATGGCAACTTAAAAAAATATTTTTATTTTTTCATAGTTTATTAAGAATATGCTTAATTTCGGGATGCCAAATTTTTAAACATAACACGCTATGAAAAAAATCTCACTGCCAAAATTACTTCTTCTTTTTTCTTTCTTTTTAGCTTTTAGCTTCACCTCCAAAGCTGACCATATGCTTGGTTCGGATATCTCTTGGAAGTGCATTGGAAAGGACTCGTTTATTGTTACGGTTGCTGTTTATAGGGACTGTAATGGTATCTCTATGCCCGCATCTGATTTTACCTTAACACCAAAAACAAAAGGTTGCAAAGGGTACAACACCGCTGTTACAATCAGTTGCAAAATGACTGGAGGAAAAGATATTACCCCAACCTGCAAAAAAAGTTGCAGCCGTTGTGGTAAAAAATCAAACACCAATTATGGTGACCAAAGCTGCAAATTTCCTTATGGGATAGAGCAGTATTTTATGACTGCAAGGGTAATTCTACCCAGTTCAAAATACTCCAGCACTTGTTGTGAGTTTGAAATTGCATGGACACAATGCTGCCGCAGCGCGGGTATCACAACTGGTGGTACATGGGGAAATTTTTGGGTAACTGCTACCCTCAACCGCTGTGCTAAGCCTTGCAATAGTTCTCCATATTTTACTAATCCGCCTGTTGCTATTGTTTGCAAAGGGCAGTGCATCACCTTTAATAATGGAGTAAATGATGATGATATAGATTCTGCAGGTAATGCAGATTCTTTAGTTTTTAGTTTTACAAAACCAATGGGAGCTGCTGGTACTCCGGTACCCTACTCTAGCCCCTATAAATATAATATACCTTTAAAATTTACTGGGTTTCCTGATGCTACTAAAAAATGGGACCCACCAAAATGTGAGGGATTACATTTAGACTCCGCAACAGGTGATTTACAATTTAAAGCAACAAAAGCAGAAATAACTATAGTAGGATTTCTTGTTCAAGAATATGCAAAGGATGCAAGTGGCAAAGTTTATAAAAAGGGTGAAACGCGGCGAGATGTACAGCTTATTATTATGGATTGCAAGACCAATCACGTACCTACTTTATCAGGGATTGATGGAACAACATTAACTGATGCTGACTTCTGTGTAAACCAATTCAAATGCTTCACCATCAACTCCTATGATGAGGATTCAAAAGATACGGTACAAGTAAGTTGGAATAAAGGAATACCAGGTGCAACCTTTACCGTTGAAACAAAAAAGCAACATCCAAAATCAATATTTTGTTGGAAACCCGGGCCACAGCATGTGCGTACTTATCCGTATTCATTTATTGTAAATGGCGTTGATGATGCCTGTCCTCTTAATGGTCGTGTTTCGCGTTCATTCAGGGTGAGAGTTCACCCATCGCCAGAAATTCAAGTGATTGATTCATTTAAAGGATGTGGAGATGTAGTACTTTATGCTTTCCCTAAAAATAATTCAGTAGTGAGTAGATATGTTTGGTCTTTGGAAGACGCAGACCATTCTTACATTGCATATGGTAATAGAATTTCGCATCATTACAGAAAGGCTGGTACCTATAAATGGAGATTAGATGCTGAGAATCCTTGGAAGTGCGTTTCTTCTGATAGTGGCTCCATAACCATACCTCCATATGTACAGGTTGAGTTGCCCAATGATACGGCTATTTGTAATAGTGGGGGCTCAAAAATAACTATTACAGGCACTTACGGCAAAGGTAAACCTTTCTATAAACTTATATGGAGTACTGGGGATACAGGTACAAACACAATTACTGTTAATGTAACAAGAGATACCGCCATCTACCTACAGATAAAAGACCAGCAACCTTGTATAAATGCGGATACCATGCACATTTTTGCACGCACTCCGCCCAAACCAAAATTAATGGATGGGCGAAGTTGCCCCAACACAACAGTTTCATTGCAAGATACCAATATTAAATACAAAGCAATATATGTTTGGACTGATGCCAATAGTGGTGGATACCTTGGTAACTCAAGTGTGCTTTCGGTAAAAGACTCGGGGCAATATGCATTAAAAGTTACAGATAGTTTTGGTTGTGTAGGCTTTGATACCGCCAATGTTTTCTTTAACCCAATAGTAAATGTAGTGCCCAAAAAATATAATGGTTGCTTGAATGATACTGCTTATATGGATGGTGGAATTGGAGACCCAAATGCAGTTTGGACTTGGAAAACTTTTGACAATCCTCCCAAAGTAATTGGTACCGGCAAAAAGCTTCAATATCCTTTAAGCACCAACAAAAATCAATACTTTATGGTAACGGTATCTCAAACTTATAAGGGGGTTACTTGTTCTGATTCTGATACTATAACATTAACTGTTAATCCAAAACCATCTCTTAAAATATTTAATTTCCCTGATCTCTGTACCAGTACAGCACCAGTTGACCTCTCAACATATGTGAGCAATTCTGGCGGCACCTGGAGTATCCTCTCCCCTAGCCCTGCTGCTGGAGTACAGCTCAACTTTTTATACCCCGCCAAAGCAGGCATAGGTACTCATAAATTGCAATACTATTATAAGAGCCCAGCCACCGGTTGCGATACCACTTTATTTACCCAAGTAACTATAGATGATATCCCAAAAGTATTTGCGGGCAATGAC
>JAPLCZ010000125.1 GCA_026391915.1 Bacteroidota bacterium
TTCCGCAGGGATATAAATCCCGGGTTCGCAGGTGAAAACATTACCCGCTTGCATTGCCCAATATCTTCCACCAAGGTCATGCACATCAATACCCATATAGTGGGAAGTGCCATGCATAAAATACTTTTTATAGGCAGGCCATTCAGGCTTTTGGTTTTTGATTTCCTCCAAAGTAAGTAGCTTTAAATCTACCAATTCTTTCTCCATGAGTTTACCCACTGCCTCATTATAATCTTTAAGAAAAGTACCCGGCTTTAGCATATCCTGTGCTGCATAAAATACCCTTAGCACCGAATTATAAACTTCTTTTTGGCGAGGAGAAAATTTTCCATTGGCAGGCACACAACGGGTGAGGTCAGAGGCATAGTTGGCGTAATCAGCACCGAAATCTAACAGCAGCAAATCGCCATCTTTCACCTGCATATTATTGCTGATGTAATGCAACACACAGGCGTTGGCACCAGATGCAATAATAGGCGTATAGGCGTGTCCCATGCTACCATTCATTAAAAACTCATGGGTGATTTCCGCTTCTATTTCAAACTCCATTACGCCGGGTTTAATGAAATCCAAAACCCTATCAAATGCTTTTTTGGTGATGCTGCCTGCATGTTTAATTAACTCCACTTCAATGGGAGATTTTACACTGCGCAGGCGATGCATAATTGGTGCAGCCCTCTCAATATTATGGGCGGGGAAACGGTTTTTTATCTCATTAGCAAAACGCAAATCCGCATAAGGCACGCTGGATACATAGCGGTCATGTTCATTAAGATTAAGGTAGATATTTTCACTTAAATTAATAATTACAGCCAATTGGTTTTCAAAGGAAGAATTCCATTGCACGGCTTTAATCCCAGAGATAGAAGTGCCTTCTGTTTTTGAATGTTTTGCGCCCTCCCAAATAGCCAATGTTTCGTTGGTCTCACGCAAGAAAAGTATCTCTCTGAAATCAGGGTTTGGGCAATCAGGCGCAAGGATAAGCATGGTTTCTTCTTGCTCAATACCTGTGAGGTAAAACAAATCACCATTCTGCCTGAAGTTATGAAACTGGTCTGCGGTTTTAGGTACAATATCATTAGAAATAAACACCGCCACCGAGTTCGGTTTCATCATCTTTTTAAAGCGTTCCCTGTTCTCAATAAACAACTTGGAATCTATCTGACTATATCTCATTTTATAAAATTAAGCTGTTACTGTTTTATTTTCTTTTGCTTGGGTAGCCACCACTTGTAGCCCTGCATTCTTCCAAGAACTCATGCCACCAAAAACATTAAACACCATTTCAAATCCTGCATTTTGCAGTACCGATGCTGCCACCGCACTCCTGCTTCCGCCACCGCAAATGCAATAGATTTCATCATCAGGATTGAACTTGCCAATGCGTTCTTTTAAGTTACCAAGGTATATGTGTTTTGCACCTTTTACATGACCTTCATTAAATTCATTTTCGGTGCGCACATCAATCACAGTTACCTTTTCTCCTGCATCCATCATATCATCTAAAAACCTAACAGATACCTGTGGAATATCCAAGAAATCTTCCCCTTTGGCAACCCATGTTTTTATACCGCCACGCAGGTATCCTGCAATGTCATCCAACCCAACACGAATAAGGCAACGGGTGATATTTTCAATATCAGTATCAGCCTCTGCAATTATGTAAAGTGGGGTATCATATTGCACCATCCACGCAGCCCAAAAAGAAGGTTGATTACCCATTGGGATATTCACAGAACCCTCAATATGTGCAGCGCCAAAACTTAGTGGCTCTCTAAAGTCCACAATCAGCCCATCAGTATGGGCAGCCATAAATTCATTTGCCTCCATCACCTTTGGCAATGGCAAAGTCCCAAATACTTTATGCCCTTCTGAATTCAGCTTTTTCATCCTTAAATAATATTGCGGAAAAGGCGGCGATGTACCCAAGATTTTTGCTACAAATTCTTCCTCCGTTAAAGCAGGATTTAAATATGCATTTGTTTCCCTCTCTGCACCCAAAGTAGAGCCTTTTGCTTTGCTCATCCCAGCGCCACAAAGTGAACCTGCACCATGCCCCGGCAATACTTCCAGCACATCA
>JAPLCZ010000077.1 GCA_026391915.1 Bacteroidota bacterium
GTTAAAATATAAAGTATGCCTAATATAAATCCTAATTCGGATAGAGATTTTCTTGATTCTGTCGATATCAA
Organism: Bacteroidota bacterium; assembly: GCA_026391915.1. GTDB lineage: Bacteria > Bacteroidota > Bacteroidia > CAILMK01 > CAILMK01 > JAPLCZ01. The sequence continues at coordinate 72 of JAPLCZ010000077.1, forward strand.
TAATGCTCAAAACTTTCCATTATTTTTAAAGAAAATAAAGTTTGAACCATTTCGGCATATTTCATCACTAGAGATAGAATTTATACACCCAATATCGATTATCTCAGGAACGAACAGAATAGGCAAGACAACAATCTTAATGGCTATCGCTTGTTCTCATGTAAACTTTGAGAAAAAAAATCCTCGAAATGGCAAACTGGGAAGACAAACCTGGAGTAATTTAATGAAATTCACATCGCAAGATATACAAACAGTTGATTGGACTTATTGGATTACATACAAAAGAGGAGATAGAATTGAGCCTCCCAAACGTGGTCAAAGAAAACATTTGTCAAAAAAATGGAATGGAATAGGCAAAAGAGAAAGTCAATTTACTCGTGATGTTATTTTTATTGAAATAGATAGAGCCCTACCATTAAGAAACTTCAACAATATTATTTTTACAAAATCAAAAAACTCTACAATTTCAAATTTATCAAATATAACAAAGGTTGAAGAGCTTATCTCATATGTTTTTGAAGAGACTTTCCATTTGCATATAATCAAGGAATATTTAGATAAAGTTGTTCTTAAATTTCAAAATACAAATTCCTACTCAAGTTTTAATTCAGCATCAGGAGAAGATGTTGTTGCAAGACTAGTCATTGATATGGTTGAGGCACCAAGAAATTCATTAATTGTAATTGATGAATTGGAAGTAGGATTGCACCCAAAGATTCAAAGAAGGCTTGTTGACGTAATAAATCACATAGCAAGAAACGATAACAAGCAATTTATTATTACAACCCATTCACCTACTCTTTTGTCTGCATTTTCAGAAGCATCAAGAATTTTTATTGAGCGTAAAAATGACGGTTCACTAAAATCAATTAACAGAATAAGTGTTAATGCCGCATTTTCAAAAATGGATTCTAAATCATACCCGTTAATTGATTTGTATTGTGAAGACGATATTGCAAAAAAAATTATTTTAAAAGCAATTGATGATTTACAGGTTAATGATGGACTGATGAATTTGTCTGATTTAATAAACATTATAGAATCAGGTTCAGCAGATAAAACTCATACGAATTTTAAAGTTCATCAAAGAACTTATGACTTCAAAAAAGTAAAAACTGGAGTATGCTGTATTTTGGACGGTGATATGAGAAATAAACGAAAATATAATGGACTTCTGTATCCTGCTGAAGATGAATTATTATTTATCTTTTCAAATGAAGCACCTGAAAAATTCTTAGTAAGAAGTTATTTGCAAAATAACTCAAATATCAATTTAGAATATCATGTTGATAATTCAGATACACATTGCTTATTCCAAAAAATGGTTGAATTATCCTTATGTCTAGACAGATACAATGCATTCGAATTATGTTGGAATAACTTTATAGCATTATCTTCTGGGCAAACGTCAATGACAGAGCTGAAAAACTTCTTAAAAAGAATGTGTATAAAATATTCACCCAATTTATAATAAAAACTAGCCATACCCTGCCCACCCAAGACTGTGTCTTGTGAGTTCAAACGGGCAGTTTTTAACTGATGTGGGTAGGGCTTTTAAGATTAATAACTTACATCCCAACCGCACTTAAGTTGTAAACTTGCAATAAAAAGTCACAAGACACAGTCTTGTGGCGGCGAAGCAATGAACAAACTGTTTGACATACTTCTAAAACTGGCAGCAATAATACTTCTTGTTATTGCGGCAATGACAACGCAACCTTACAATTATTTTGTTCTTCTTCGTTGGTTCATGTTCCTTAGTTCATCTTATTTCGCTTACAGGTCAAAAGATTTGGTTGGTATTTATAGAATAAGATTTGGTGTAATTTTTCTTTCTGCATTAGCAGTGTTATTTAATCCGTTCTTTCCATTTCGTTTTACAAAAGAAGTTTGGCATATAATTGATTTATCTGTTGCGGCTTTATTTATATTATTTGGAAGTTTAAATCATGATTGGCGAAATTTTAAGGGAGGGCTTTCAAAAACAAGAAAAATAGTTTTTGATTTAATTCAAAGTTGCGTATTGGGAACTCTTGCTTTAATAATTGCCATTGCTTTTTGGCAGGGCATGCTTGAGATTAATCCCTATCATGAATTTTTGCTAATAACAAAAGCAACAACTGTAAAAGGGTTTATTACTCACTCTGAAGAGGAGGAGGACGATGTTGAAAGTGAAACACAAGGAAGTCGTCGTTCATTCATAATTTATTATGACTATACTTTCACAACTAAAAAAGGTGAAATAATTAAAGACCATGCAAGTGATAGAAGTCCAAAGTCAGGGTATTTACAGGAGGCAAATGCAACTCCGCTTCCGATTGATGTTGAATATATTTCAAGCGACCCTCAAATCCATCGTATAAAAGATATGACTGGACAAGCCAACACACTTTTTGATTTTCTTTGGAGAAGAATTGGTTTGGGTATCATTTTACTCTTGGTGTTTTGTGGAATTGGTTTTGAAATAATTAAGAACGGCATCAAAGTATATTTGACAGAAAGAAAAAAAATCACAGCGAAACTTGAAATTGAATGACAGTGAAACCAAGCTGGTCGGGATTTAATTAATCCCGTCTGCAATGCGGCTTTAAAAAACGGATTATTAAATCCTCATAATAAAAACTACCAGATTACAACCTTTAGCTCATGACCAACGGGGATAAATCTGTAAGTGCAATAGCAGTGTAAATATGATAACATACAACGAAGCTCTTATAAGTGATGAAGAAATAGGAATCATCCTTAATGTGATTATGAATGACGTGGAAATAGAGCAATCCGAAATTAAGTTCACCCCCTATAAAAAAGAACTATGGTTAAAGATTGCAGATGCAATTAATAAATTGGAGAAGGGTGAAGAGCTTCAATTATATCCGCAATCCAAATTTAATTAATACCAGCTGTTGTATCGGTCTTTCAGTATTTACTTTCTATCCTATCTTTGCCCAATAAGATTTATCATAATATTGGCTTATGAATAAACTCCTCCTTCTTATTTTCCTTAGCTTTATTTGTCTTTCTTCCTGCAAGAAAACGGATGTTAAAAAAGGAGAGAAAACCATTTCATCAGTACTGTTTTCATCCAATAATAATGAGATAATTTATAGTATGGATTCCACTTTAGATGGAGGTTACATTATCGCTATAAAAGAAGAAAACACGCATACAATTAATGCCGATGGCGTAGTGATGAAAACGGATGGGGATGGCAATATTTTATGGCGAAAAAAATATGGAGGTAAGAGTGCTGACGCTATATTTTCTGTACACCCTACCAAAGATGGTGGTTATATAGCTTGCGGATATACCAGCTCTAAAGGCTTTGCTACCCAACTTCATAATAAACTTAATGATGCGTGGGTATTGAAGTTAAATGCCAAGGGTGAAGTACAATGGGATACTACATACGGTGGGATTTATGATGACTGTTTCTATGATATTAAAGAAACGCCAGATAACAATTTTGTAGCAACAGGGTATAATGATGACTCTGTTAACTATTATCAATCAAATGTCTTTATCTGTAAAATAGCCCCCAATGGAGTTAGATTATGGCAACGGGAAAAACGATTTTTTCAAAATACAGAAAGGGGATTAAACATCTCTGTAAATCCATACAATGGAAATTATATTATTGGCGGGGCAACTACCTGGGGCTTCCCAAGTGAGTATAACTTTTATTATACTTTATTAGTTGAATATACACCTTTGGGGGCGTATAGATTTTCTGGGGAATTTAATACAGAATCTTATTTTGCCAATTACCACTCTTTATATGACCATCATTTACCTACGGTAAAAGTGATTACAAAACCAGATGGTTATCTAGTTGCTACCAGTGTTCCAGAAGATGATAGCTCCTCAAAAACTGTTTTAATAAAGACCAATAAATTTTCAGGCAACATACTATGGAAGAAATCATTCCCGCTATTAGGTAATACTTGTTTTTTTGATTTTATAGCAGATGCTGATGGAGGATTTGCCCTAACAGGTGGCACCACAGACCAATATGTAAATACAACCGTTGTGGGCTATTTTGTGGCTAAAGATTTATACCTCCTAAAAGTTGATAAGGACGGCAACACCACAAAGATTAATTATTACGGCGGAGGTAACTCTGCCACCAACGGAATGGGAATAAGAAAACGTGGAGATGGGAGCTACCTAATTGCAGGAACAAGTACCTATTCTGATTTTGGTGGGCGAAAAACATTTTTCTTAAGAACAGATAAAAACGGAGAAATAGAATGAGGCATTTCTTTATTTTTGTTCTTTCAATCTTTCTTTTATCCATAAATGTTTCTTGCAATAAGTCTTCTGAAACCGCCTCTCAAAGCAGCAAATTTTTTAAAACAATTTCCACCTCTAAAGATGAGGTTGGGCAGTATATTTTTCAACACTCTGATGGGGGGTACGTTATTTTTGGGATAATTGATTCTTTGCAAAATGATAGAAAGCATTTGTTGTTTATACGAACTGATGCTCACGGAAACCTTCTTCAAAGAAAAATGTTTCCTACAGATATCTTTGAAGGGGCTTATATAATTAAAGACCCAGAAGGTAAATTTATAGTAACCCATTCTCAAGGGAGGGCTATTTTTAAGATTGATGAGAACGGCAATTTATTGTTTAGAACCCAACATAGTCCCAGCCCCGCCAATATGTATTTCTCAGCACCTTATATTGATGGCAATGGCAATAATTATTTTAGTTGTTCTGATGGATATTATGGAATTGATAATTATTGTTTCTTATCTCAGTTTGCACCCACTGGTGCATTTATTAAAGATGATTTTTGGCAAGGAGTAGTTGCTAAATGGCATATTAAAATTCTTACCTTTAATATCTTTAACATTGATGATAAAACCGGAGATAAATATTTTTGCGGAAGTTGTTTTCCCAAACCAGACTGGACTAAAAAAGATGAAGAAAAAATTTATGAACTAAAGGTTTCCAAAGACAGCAGTGTGCAGGTGCATATATATAATCTACAACCTACCGAATACAATTATAGAGAGGTGATACAACACCTTGCGACACGTGATGATGGGTTGTTAATTTTAGCCAATACTACACCCAAAAATAAAGATTTAGGATTCATTCAGATTATTAAAACGGATAAAGGAATGAATGAAGTATGGAATAAATATTATCAAATACACCACACTAGTAGCTTTGCTAATAAGCTGATTTTATTAAAGGATGGAAACTACCTTTTATGCGGTTTTACCCAAGGCACTGCCAACACAAATGCCCAGCCCTTCATCATAAAAATTGACCCAAATGGTAATGAGATATGGGAACAGATATACCCCGGTACTATTGCCGGAGAAGCTATAGACTGTTTAGAAATTGAAAAAGACAATTTAATTATTCTATGCAATACTAATAGTTTTGGTATGGGTAAAAGTGGGAATGATATTTTTTTATTTAAAACGGATAAAGAAGGCAAACTATAATTGTTTTAATTTTTAGAATCAACCTATGAAACAATTATTACTTATTTTTTCTTTACCCTTATTCCTACTCGCCTCATGCGCAAAAAAACAGGGTGTGGATAAAGGCAAAACCGAATCAAATATTTTGTTTGCTGCCAATGGTAATGGCATAATACACTCTATGGATGCTACCCCTGATGGAGGTTGTATACTTGCTATTGAGGAAACACCAAACTTAGATGGGGTAATTTTAAAAACAGATATTAACGGTAACCAAATATGGAAGAAACGATATGGAGGCACTGGCTATAATAATATTTATAGTGTACACCCAACTGCTGATGGTGGCTATATAGCTTGTGGTAGTACTAACTCAAAAGGCAATGCGAATAAATTTGCGGATGCCTGGATATTAAAGCTAAATGAAAAGGGTGAGGTAGAATGGGATACAACCTACGGTAATATTGCAGATGATTGTTTTTATGAAGTCTGCCAAACGAAGGATAATTATTTTTATGCTGCGGGTTATAGCAGTGGGTGTACTTTTTTTGCACTTAAAATAGATGCAAAAGGCAAACAAATAGGGCCTTCGATGAATGGAAATCTTGGCTCTGTATGCGATATTGCAAACTCAGTAACTATTAACCCCTTTAATGGTAATGTTTTTTTTACCAGAGAAGTAGATGATAGAATAATGGCAATTACTGAACGCAAAGCAACAGGAGGTAACCTATTTGTTGGGCAGTACGACTATGCAATAGATTCAGGGTCGCCTCACTTCCATTCCAATCATTATTTCCAAAATTTATCAACAGTTAGGGTAATTGCAAAACCTGATGGTTACTTAATAGGCAGAACTCTTACCTACTCTGGTAAAAGTGCTAAAATTGTTTTAATGCAAACAGATGGGTTTTTTACTGCAAAAATCAAATGGACTAAATCCTATTACCTCCTTGGCAATACCTGCCTAAATGATATGAGAGATGATGAAGATGGCGGTTATATTATAACAGGGGGCAGCACAAATCAAGAAGCAACTGGAGTCTATGGCAACTTCAAAGGTAAAAATGCATTTGTGATGAAGACGGATAATATTGGTAAAATGCTTTGGGTAAAATACTTTGGTAGTGCTGGCAATGCAAGCAATGGCTTGGGTATAATAAAGCGGGGCAGCCAGGGCTATTTAGTAGCAGGCAACACTGTTTATCATGAGGCAGATGAGATTAAGACATTCTTCCTTAAGATTAATAAAAAAGGTGAGGTAGAATGAGAAGACAAAATGCGCATATAGCCATACTATCCATCCTTTTTTTATGCTACCTTTCTGCTTGCAAAAAGCAAGTTGATGCTACAAAAGCACCTGACAAATTCATAAAAGTATATCCTGCTATAGAACATATAGAAGGGGGCTATGTATATCCTCTTTCTGATGGTGGCTTTGTAGTTATTACCGTTTATATTGATTGGTTACAATATGGCAAACCTATCATTTATAGGCTGGATAAAGCAGGAAATCTAATCTCCAAAAAAGTAGTACCCACCACCCTCCGTATGCAGTATATTTCTTGTGCAAGAGATGTTGATGGCAATTTTATTTTAACATCTTATAACCAAAGAGGCATCTATAAAATAAGCCAAGATGCAGAAATCCTTTGGCGTAATGAAGAAACCCAAATTACCAATGCAGTTACATCTCAGCCTTATATTGATGCCCAAGGCAGCTACTATTATAGCTACGAAAACAAATATGGCAGCGTCCCAGATACGCCCAAAGGTAATTTTTTGGTGCATATAAACCCAAATGGCAGCTTTGCAGAAAAGATAAAATGGCAAACCCAACCAAAATGGAATTTAACACCATCTACCTTTAACTTATATAAAGTTGATAACACTACAGGAGATAAGTATTTTTGCGGGGAAGCTAATACCTCTCCATCCCCAGGAACTATTTCAGGCTCCAAGATTTACCTCCTGAAAATAGCGAAAAACAATAACACCTCTATTGTTTATTTTGATGCAACTAACTCTAACTATTGGGGCAGATTAATTCTATGGTACACGCCTATTAAAGATGATGGACTCCTTATTTTGGCAAGAGCTATTGATTATAATAGTAAATGGAGTATACAGTTGATAAAGGTGGATAAAAACATGAATCTGGTTTGGAATAAATACTACCAAATAGGCAATAACAGCAGCATAGGAACAGGTTTAAATGTACTGATGGATGGCAGCTATTTAATTACAGGCTTTATTTATAGTATAGGCAGAACAATACCCGCTGCAATGAAGGTAGATGAAAATGGCAGCAAACTCTGGGAACATACCTATGATGGTATTGCTGATGGCTATTGCAACCATGCTTGCGAATTGCTTGATGGTAGCCTCTTAATAACTGGTAGCACCAGCAGCTATGGCTTTGGCAAAAATCAAGGAGATATATTCCTTATAAAAACAGATAAAAAAGGGAATCTGTAAAAGCTTTTATTTCCTACTTACCCTATACAAAAGCGGCAGTTGGAAACCCGCCATTATCTGCACATCATCCAATTTAAAATCATCATCCACATATTGCTTATCAAAAACAAAAGCAATGTCTGCGTACCTTTTATCAGCAGGCACTAAAGAGTGCTGGGCTAATTTATATTTAACATCTATAAACAAATTTCCAGGACCTAAAGGGTACATTAATCCACCCCCAAATGTATAAGAATTATTAGTAGCATTGCGGTAAGCTTTGCGGTTATCAGTTAATAAATTGGGTTGCTTAGTGGGTACTACAGTGCTATTAGATTGAAGAACAACAATGGCATCTTGCAAAAAACTGAATTCATACCCAGCTTCCACAAAAGGCTTTATTTTAAAACGGGGATAAGTATACCTTACGCCCAAAGGGATATTGATATAATTGAGTTGTTCACGATATTGTTGGGTGGCATCTGCAATTGTATCTATCACGTGGCGGTAAGCAACTTGAGAATACTGCAGCCCTACCATGCATGATAAGTTTTTGATAGGATTGTATAAGATTGAACCACCATATTGCACTCCAAAATTGGATTCGTAATACGCTGAGGAAGTAGTGGGTGAGTATTTTTGTATGAGGTTAACACGGCTAACATTCATACCTGCACCAATGGCAATAAAAAAGTAGGGTATAACCTCATAGCTATTTACTTTTTTCAGGAATTCTTCATTTTCTCCAATGTTAGGGAAGAGGAGGTACTCTGGTTTTTTACCAAGCATGGCTTTAATAAAATAGTCTAGGGAATCTCCTTTGTTTAGGTAAAAATAAGAGAGAGCCATTAAGCGGTAAACATCAAATTTTTCATCAGCAGTAAACCCATTTTTAAGGCAGGGCTGCAATTGGTTTATTGTGCCGGCAAAATCACCAACCTCAAAACTTTTATTAGCATTAAAAAGGCTATTTATGCAATTGCTGTTTTGGGCAAAACATATCAGTGTAAAATGAATAATTAATACTACTAAACCAAACTTTAGAATTCTCATTTCTATTTAATTTTATAGTTTAGATATTTAACATAACCAATAGCAAACACTGAATTATTGATTCTGAAATCATCATCCATATAATAATAATTATAGAGGGTTGACCTTAGCTGATACCTGTTATTAAGGAACAAATTATTTATCCCTTTTTGGTAATAATAGCCAATACTAAAATTGCCTTTTAAGGGTTTATAATTTATTTTGTAGTTCAGACCAATGCCTGCAACAGCACCAAAATTTAAAGGTGTTCTATTTTCTTGTGCAGGATAGTATAGAGTTTTAAATTTCTCTGCAGTGGGGGTATAAACAGAGGTGAAATCTGTTTCTGCATTTAGCAGGTATCCTGCAATTAATCCTGCCGAAAAATAAGGCGTAAACCTGCGATTTCCTAGGGTGTATTTTACCACCAATGGCACCTCAAGGTAAGTTAATCTTTGGGTGATATTAACATCAAAATCATTCACAGAATAGGTGATAGAATACTTTTTTAAAGAAGAAAAAAGCCCCGACTCAATCAATAGATTTTGAGATAAACTATAGCTGATGTTAGTGCCAAAATAATTTCCTATCCCACTATGGTAAGTTTTGGTATTATCCGCCACATTGTATTGTTGTATTACATCAACACTAGTGTAGCAAAACCCATTGGAAATAGAAACCCCCAAAGCAAATTTAGGAATCACATTAATGGTCTTTACCAAGGTTACAAACTCAGCAGGGTCTTTTAAAACACTGGGTTGGTAGGCAGGGTTAATCTCCATCATTTTTACGGCATACTTCCTTGCCTGGATTTTATCATCAAGGTAAAGATAACAAAGAGTAAGTAGCTTATAAGATTGCCATAGAATAGTTTTGTTTTTTGTGGATTGGCTACAAGGTGTTATCTCATTAATAGCATCTTGAAAACTTCCCTTTTGGTATAGCGCCTCAGCATTAATTACAGAATTGGCGCAATTATCCTGTGCGGTTAGTATGCTTGTACCTGACCAAATAAGCACTAAAAAAACAAGTACTTTTTTAAAGATGTCTTTCATTCCCCGCCCAAGGTAATGGCATTATTCCATTATTTCCAACTCCCAAAATTTAACTGTATAATCAACATAAGCGCTATGGCGCTACTACCCAAAACCACTTCGGTTATTTTTATAAGTAGTTAGTAGCCTTCAAAAATTCCTTATTAAGGGCATCCCGCCTTTTCTGATACATTGCATACCCCTTAGTAAATCTCAAAAACCTTTTATGAAAGTTAAAATAGTTATCAGGAGATTTTAAAACCCTCTCAGTAGCCTAAAAATAAGCTACGGCAAGGCTACTGACTGCTACGGCAACTCTACTAACCACTATTCCAATGCTACCGATTGCTACGGCAACCTTACTGACCACTATTTTAACACTACTAATTGCTACGCCAAGCTTACAGACCAGTACGGCAACTCTACCGATTGCTTCGCCAACTCTCCTAACCACTTTTTAATTCTTTTTATTGGAAACGGGTGTTGCCAAGAAAACTGGAAACTAGTGATAGCATCCAGCTAAGACCAGAGGAGGAGAGGGGGATATGAATTAATGTGGCATATCAGAAGGGCGTGGTTCTGGATACCCTTTATTTTTCCAGATACTATCTAAATGATTTTCAATTCTAGAATCTATAAACCTATTAATAGTCTTAACATCATACATTTTATTGAAAACAGTCAAAACTATCTTTTTTTGATTTATAACTAAAGTATCTCTAAGTATTGATAGATGGGTTTGAAAACCCATTTCTTTGAAAATATCACGTTTAGTGTATTCAATTTCAACTGGAAGTATCCGCATATTATTTTTTGGAGTTTCAATAATATGAATACATGTTCCATCTTTTATTTCAACATTTTGAAAATATTTGAAGAATTGGTAATGTTCATCTATAAGTGGAAAATCTATTAAGAATCCTCTACCTATATTTTCTGTAGTAAGATTTTGTGAATAATCTAATGTAGAATCCGAAAGCGATTTTGCAGGAAAAAAGAAAGTTCTATCCCAACCATAAATCATTATTCCTTTTTCCTTATATAATATTTTTCCTTTTGAAACAAGAAAAGCATACTTACTACATCTTACAAATAAGAATATAATTACAAAGGAGAGAAGTGAAATAATTCTGGGCGCCTTCTTCATCTCACAAACTTAAAACTTTAAAACATCTCTAAATTCTTTTTTTCTAACAACCAACAACCAGCAACTAACAACTCTCCCCGCCCCCTTAACTTTGCGGATATTTATACAAAACAGATGAGTGATACTAAAGTTTTAATTATTGGCGCAGGTGGGCAGGTAGGTACTGAGCTTACCCTTGCGCTGCGTGAGAGCTACGGCAACCAAAACGTAATTGCCACAGATATTAAAGAGGCAGAAGGTATTTTTTTAGATGGCATCTACCATACCCTTAATGTGCTGGATAAAGATGCTATTCTTGACCTTGTAAAGAAATACAAAATCACACATATCTATCATTTGGCGGCATTGCTAAGTGCCACTGCAGAGAAAAACCCAATGTTTGGTTGGGAGCTAAATATGGATGGGCTACTGCATGTGCTCAATATCGCAAAAGATAACGGCATCAAACGGATGTATTGGCCAAGCAGCATTGCGGCTTTTGGGCCAACTACCCCCAAAACCAATACGCCACAAGATTGCGTTATGGACCCTAATACGGTCTATGGCATCAGCAAGCAGGCAGGCGAAAGATGGTGCGAATACTATTTTGCTAAATACGGTTTGGATGTACGCAGCATCCGCTACCCAGGTTTGATTTCTTATAAATCAGAGCCCGGTGGCGGCACTACTGATTATGCCATCCATATCTTTTATGAGGCATTAAAAAACGGCACTTATGAGTGTTTCCTAAGTGAAGATACAGGGCTGCCTATGCTCTATATGCCGGATGCCATCAAAGCAACTATTGATATTATGGAAGCCCCAGCTGAGGATATAAAAATCCGCAGCAGTTATAATTTGGCGGGCTTCACTTTTACCCCAAAAGAGTTGGCGGATGAAATCAGAAAACATATTCCAGAGTTCACTATTACTTACAAACCCGACTTCCGCCAAGGCATTGCCAACTCATGGCCTGCCAGCATTGATGATAGTAGAGCAAGGGCAGACTGGGGCTGGAAAAACGATTACGGCATGACAGAAATGGTTGATGATATGCTAAAAAATATCCCTGTGATGATGGAGGGGAGGTAGGTTTTTTGTCATCCTGAGCTTGCCGAAGGATGGGGTAAAAACAACGAGTTCCTTCACTCCGTTCAGGATGACAAACAGCGCACCCGTCATGCTGAGGCACGAAGCAACTCTTAAAAAAGATTCAATATTTTCAACCACTACTCGTCAACCCATATAAACAAAAGAAGCAATGAAAATTGGAATAGTATGTTACCCTACTTATGGCGGTAGTGGTGTAATGGCAACAGAGCTTGGTAAAGCCCTTGCCAATAAAGGGCATCAGGTACATTTTTTTAGCTATGCCATACCCGTGAGGCTGGATATGGTTTCCCGCAATATATTTTTCCATGAGGTAAGTGTGCTTGCCTATCCGTTGTTTGAGTACCCGCCTTATGAGCTTGCCCTTATCAGCCGTTTGGTGGATGTAATTAAATATGAAAAGTTAGATGTGCTGCATGTGCATTATGCCATACCCCACGCCTTTGCAGCTTATTCTGCCAAAAAAATGTTGCGTGAGCAAGGGATAAGAATCCCTGTGGTTACTACCCTGCACGGTACAGATATTACCCTAGTAGGTAAAGACCCAGCCTATGAGCCAGTGGTTACTTTCTCCATGAATAAATCGGATGCAGTTACCGCAGTGTCTCAGTTTTTAAAAGAGGAAACCCATCGCTTTTTTAAGCTGAATAAAGAGATAAAAATGATTCCCAACTTCGTGGATTTTGAGAGGTTTAGTAAACAACCCAAAGAGCATTTTAAAATGGCAATTGCCCCCTTTGGTGAAAAGATTATTATGCACACCTCCAACTTCCGCCCTGTAAAAAGGATTGACCATGTGATAGAAGTTTTCAGGAGGATAAGAGAGAAGATGCCATCCAAACTTTTATTGATTGGTGATGGGCCAGAACGTAGCAATGCAGAGCAGCTTTGCCGTACCCTTGATATCTGCGATGATGTTAGGTTTTTAGGTAAGATTGATGCCGTGGAGGAACTCCTTTCTGTAGCAGATTTATTTTTGATGCCTTCCGAAAATGAGTCATTCGGTTTGGCAGCTTTGGAGGCAATGGCATGTGAAGTACCAGTAGTTTCTACCAATGCAGAGGGTATCCCCGAAGTGAATGTTGATGGCATAACGGGTTTCACCTGCAATGTGGGTGATGTGGAAGGCATGGCAGAAAAATCCATCATGATTTTGAGTGATGATGTATTGCATAAAAAGATGAAACAAGCTGCCTTTAAAAAGGCGCATGAATTTTCATTAGATAAAATAATGGGCATGTATGAAGATGTTTACGATGAGGTGATTAAAAATCAAAAAGCACGATTATCAAAATCGGCTTAAATTGCACCTTTATTCAGTGATAAAAGGATGCAGATATTAGACTTTGAAAAGCCCATTATAGAGTTACAAAAGCAACTTGAGAAAGCCCGCGAACTTGCCATAAAGGATGATAAAAAAGGTACGCGAGAAAAGGCAGTAGCAGAGCTTGAAGAAAACCTTGAAAAGCTAAAAAAGCAACTTTATACCCACCTCACTGGCTGGCAAAAGGTACAAATCAGCCGCCACCCAGAGAGGCCTTATACTGAGGATTACATCAATAATATCACAGAGAATTTTGTGGAGCTGCATGGTGATAGAAACGTAAAAGATGATAAAGCCATCATAGGTGGATTTGCCTCTATAGATGGACAAACCGTGATGATTCTTGGTCAGCAAAAAGGGCGAAATACTAAGGAGAGGCAATACAGAAATTTTGGTATGCCCAACCCCGAAGGCTACCGCAAAGCCCTCCGCCTGATGAAGCTTGCAGAGAAATTTAATAAACCTATTATTACTTTAATTGATACCCCCGGCGCTTACCCTGGTTTAGAAGCTGAGGAACGCGGACAAGGCGAGGCAATAGCCCGCAACCTTCGTGAGATGAGTGTGCTTAAGGTTCCTGTAATATGTATCATCATTGGGGAAGGTGCTTCCGGTGGCGCATTGGGTATAGGCATTGGTGATAAAGTTTTAATGATGGAGTACACTTGGTATTCTGTTATCTCTCCAGAGTCCTGCTCTTCTATCCTTTGGCGCAGTTGGGATTTTAAAGAAAAGGCGGCAGATGCATTAAAACTTACCGCAGACCAAATGCTGGACAACGGACTGATTGATGGCATCATTAAAGAACCCCTTGGTGGCGCCCACAATGAGCCTGAAAAAGCCTACAAAAACGTAAAGGCAGAAATCAAAAAGCAACTCAAAGATTTGATTGATATGGATGCCGAAGTCCGCATCATGAAACGCATTGAGAAGTTCAGCAATATGGGTGTTTACGCAGCCTAAAATTGTTTCAGTATTTCTACTGAGGCAGGCCCCTCATTAAACAATAAATCTATTACACTAAGGTTGGGCTGCCATCCATGCCTATCCTCAAAAACCTGATGGTATTTTGTGGGCTTATAGTCGCTTATTTTCTTAGGATGAATGATGTCTCTTAAACCTTCAAGGTTTTTAAAACCTTGAAGGTTTTCTGCCTGCGAAGCCAAAACAAACTTCTCCTCAAAAGAGATTTTTAATCCTTTGCAAATTGCCTTTATAAAAGCCATATTCAAATCCAGCAGAAACACAAACTCCTTTTCATAAATGGATGAAAACGCATCCGCATAATGCTCAAAAAAAGGTGCATTGCCATAGGCAGAACGTATGGCAAACCAATGCTGCTTAAGATGTGTTTGGCTTAGGTCAATCTTTACATCTTTGTACTGCAATTGGGTTTTGCCACTTTGCACTGCAATAATTAAATCCTGCACACCATTAGCGCCATAAATCCTGCAACGGTTTCTATAACTCTGCTTCCGGAATTTGCTTACATCATCAAGTACTATTTTATCATACACAAAAGCCATAGAAAAAAATTGGGTACACGGGAGGTAATGCGGTTCAATGAGGCAATTCATACCGCAAAAGTATATTACTACAACCCTTTAAATTCTATTTAAAAACCCTAATATTGCCTCATGGAAAAGCACCTGCATACTGACCACCACCATGAACATCATTTTACTGGTAATGACATAGTGCGTGATGTAGTGATTGGGATGAGTGATGGGCTTACTGTACCCTTTGCCTTAGCGGCAGGTTTATCCGGTGCAATTGATAACACGACCATAATAGTTACCGCGGGTTTGGCAGAGATTGCTGCGGGGAGTATTGCAATGGGGTTGGGTGGATTCCTTGCCAGCAAAGGAGATAGAGAGCATTATGATAATGAACTAAGCCGCGAATACCGCGAGGTGCAGGATGTACCAGAAAGAGAAGCTCAGGAAATCATTGAGATTTTTGAAGAGTATGGAATAACAAAGGAGGAGGCAACACCTGTAGTTGAGGCATTAAAACGCAACCCTGATAAATGGGTAGATTTTATGATGAAGTTTGAACTGGGGCTGGAACAACCCTCCCGCAAAAGAGCTTATACGAGTGCATTAACCATTGGCTTCTCTTATATTGTCGGGGGCTTTATTCCCCTTATACCTTATATGGTTTATAAAGATGCAGGCAAAGGACTCATAGCCTCTGCCGTTATCACCTTAATTGCTTTATTTGTTTTCGGGATTATTAAGGGTAGATATACAGGAACCAAACCCTTGAAGTCTGGTGTGGAGACCTTGCTAATTGGGGGTATTGCCGCAGCAACTGCTTATTTTATTGCAAGCAATTTTAAGTAACCAATAAGTAAAATTATACGCGGGCAGTGAGACAATACTTTTTAGGTTGTTTTCTTACACAGCTATTGGCAGCTTATTAATTTATTTTAACTGGGTTTTTAAAGATGTAATTAGGTTTTATCTGGATTCTTGCATTTTCAAACACTATGGTTTTTATCTACCAAGGCACCACTTCTTACAATTAAAAGATTGATGCCTTAAGCAAGAATTTATAGTAGCAGGGTGGCAGATACATTTGTAAGCTATAACTAATAAGCCTTATGCCACAATTCAATAACTTTAGTAGATGATAAAACTCTGGAAGAAGTTTGATATGTATTACCGCTTGTCCAAGGATGACCTCCTTAACAGGCAACGTTATGTATTGTTTAGGATAATAACGGTTTGTGTAATCTTTGTTACTACCATTTCCGCATTTCAAACTTATTATGATTTAGCAAAGAACTATTACATTATTGGGTTCTTAGCCTCCATGACAGTGTTAGGAGTTCTTAATTATGTTTCACTGCAATTTCATTATAAAACCAAGGTAGCCTATTCCATTATCATACTCACAGCTTTCTTTTCCATTCATGCATTAAGCTATATTGCGGGTGGTATTAGGGACTCAGGGATGCTTTATTATTGTGTACTTGCCTTAATTTCTTATATGCTTTTGGGTAAAAAAGGTGGGATAATGATGTCAGCGCTATTATCAATAAACCTAATTTACTTTTATTATGTTACTGAAAATACCAATTGGGTATCTAATCTGTTTTTAAAAGTAGGGGGTAGCCACGGTGTTAATCAAGATTTCTTGATTACGGGCTTGCTTAGTATGTCTGCTATATCAGCGTTGGCTACTTATATAGAGAGGAATAAAAACATTGTAATTGCTAAAATCTCTGCTTCTAAAGATGAATTAGAGATAAAGAATATTGAGTTGGAGAAGCTATCTATTGTGGCAAGCAGAACGGATAATGCAGTTATTATTACAGATAAAAATTGCCTTACTGAGTGGGTAAATGAAAGTTTTACCACCATGACAGGGTATAGGCTTGAGGACATTAAAGGGCTCTCACCAGATGCACTGTTATTTGGCGAAGAAACAGATTTATTGACGATACTTAGGAAGACTGAAAAGTTAGAGGCAAAGCAAACCTTTATTGGGGAGTTTTTGCAGTATGATAATAACAAAAATGTGTATTGGGCACACGTAACTATCACCCCAACCTTGGATGAAAATTTCAACGTGAGTCAGTACATTTTTATTGAGGCAGATATTACGGAACGAAAAATTGCCCAACAAAAGCAACAAGAATATCTTGAGAGCCTTGAGAAAACAAATAAAGAACTTGAGCAGTTTGCCTATGTAGTATCGCATGACCTAAAAGCACCATTAAGGGCTATTGGCAACCTCAGCACTTGGATTGAAGAGGATTTGGGAGATGAAATGAAAGGAGAAATGGCTTCAAACTTTAATATGATGCGGGGTAGGGTAGCAAGGATGGAAAACCTGATTAACGGAATATTAGATTACTCCAGAATTAACAAAAGCCTTGATACCTCTGAGAAAATTAATACGCGCAATTTGATACTGGATACCATTGACCTTATTGGCCAGCCTGATGGTTTTAGACTAGAGTTGCATGATAACCTACCTACTGTTTATGGTGAGAGGGTTAAGTTGCAGCAAGTTTTCTCTAACCTTATTAGCAATGCCATAAAATATAACGACAAAGAGAATGGTAAAGTGGAAATATCGGTAAGCGATAAAGGTGATGATTGGGAATTTACCATTGAGGATAATGGCCCGGGGATAGATAAAAAATATCACAATAAAATCTTTGTTATATTCCAGACATTGCAGGCGCGGGATAACTACGAATCTACTGGGGTGGGGCTTGCCATTGTTAAAAAAATTGTAGAGCAATATGGTGGCACCATAAGTTGTGATTCTGAGGAAGGCAATGGCGCTAAGTTTATCTTTACCTGGCCTAAAAAGCCTCTTGGTGAGGTAAGCCAAATGCAGTTTAAGCAAAGCCCGCTTTCTGCGGCATAGAGTTATATTTACTAACACATAAAAAATCAGAAGCCCCGCCTTTAGGCGGGGCTTCTGATTTTTATACTTGTAACCTCATCAATTTCCTTACCCAAGAATTCCTCTTTAATTCTGAACTTCAAACTCCGCCTCGCTACCTTTGTCCCCTCATGATTTTAGTTACCGGAGGCAGCGGATTTGCCGGAAGTTATTTGCTTTATGAGCTCTGCAAAACAGAGGAAAAAGTCCGTGCTATTAAGCGTACATCAACATCGTTAAAGCAGGTTAAATTTGTTTTTGGGTTGATGGCTGATGCATTTGCATATGAAGATGTAGACGCAACATACATCCTTGCTGCCGAAGAATTGAGGGAATCCCTCTTCAACAAAATAGAATGGGTGGATGCTGACCTCAATGACGAAGAATCTTTGTTGGCGGCTTTGGATGGAATCACAGAAGTTTATCATGCCGCCGCAGAAGTAAGTTTTGTAAAAAAGGATGCTGCCAAAACCACCAAAACCAATGTGGATGGCACCGCACTTTTGGTGAATCTTTGTCTGCAAAAAGGCATAGAGAAGTTTTGCTTTTTCTCTTCCATTGCATCGCTTAACAGGGAGGATAATAAACTCACTGATGAGGCAATGCCTGATGCTATCCCGGACTTTAGCAGTGTGTATTCGCAAACAAAATATCAGGCGGAGATGGAGGTTTGGCGCGCCATGGCAGAGGGGCTAAATGCCGTGATTATTAACCCTGCGGTGATTATTGGCGCAGGAGATTTCTCCAAAGGCTCTATAAAAATTATTGATACTTTGTACCACGGATTAGCTGCCTACCCCACTGGCTCTACTGGCTTTGTAGATGTGCGGGATGTTGCCAAAGCAGCCATACAACTTATGCAAACGCCTAAGGCTTTTGGGCAACGCTATGTATTAGTTTCTGAGAATGTTTCTTATGAATATCTCTTTAAAAATGTTTGTAAAGAATTCAATAGAAAAGCACCAAACATCAAAGCGCATAAAACCCTTGGCTATATGGCTTGGGCAATGCTTGCCATCAAAGCAATGGTAACGGGTAAGCCGCAATCCATCACCAAAGAATTAGTGTATACGGCATCCAAGAAATTTTCTTTCAGCAACCACAAAATAAAAACGGAAGTAGGTTTTAATTTTACTCCTATTTCTCAAACTATACACGATGCCTGCGAAGGCTATTTGATTTCTATATACGATGGATTTTAAGCTCAATAGTGAATTTCAACCTACTGGTGACCAGCCCACCGCCATCCGCCAATTGGTGGAAGGGATTAATGCAAATGAGCATTACCAAGTGTTGCTTGGGGTAACGGGTAGCGGCAAAACTTTCACTATGGCAAATGTTATCCAGCAGGTGCAGCGCCCAACCCTTGTGCTTACCCATAACAAAACTTTGGTGGCGCAACTTTATGGCGAGTTCAAACAGTTTTTCCCTGATAATGCCGTGGAGTATTTTGTATCTTATTATGATTATTACCAACCCGAAGCCTACCTGCCCAGCAGCAATATCTATATAGAAAAAGACCTCAACATTAATGAACAAATTGAGAGGCTGCGGCTGCGGGCTACCACTTCCCTTATCTCCGGCAGGCGAGATGTGATAGTCGTTTCTTCTGTGAGTTGCATCTATGGTATGGGAAATCCCGGTGCTTTTAAAGAGGCAATCCATCATGTAAAAAAGGGAGATGTAGTGGCAAGAAATAAATTCCTTTTTACTTTGGTTGAATGTCTTTATACCCGCACTACAACTTCCCTAACCCGTGGTACTTTCCGCGTTTCGGGGGATATGG
>JAPLCZ010000095.1 GCA_026391915.1 Bacteroidota bacterium
TTTAGCAAATCCCTTATCTGCAAGTTCTTCCAAAAGTCTTTTTCTGGTATCAGGCTTACTCCATATTTTTCTTAATTCATCTTCACTTTTAAAAAGCTCAGGTATAATACCAAACATACTTTGCAAAAACTCTTCTGCCGAAATGGGTTTACCATCTGGGCTGTAGAATTTTGTTTTTACCATGTGCTGTAATTCCCTCACTTTTCCATCTGCCAATTTTATTCTAAGCATTCTTCTTGGTGGTTCTGGTTCCTCTACTAAAGGCGGGAATTCTGTATGTGGTAAAGGTGTTGACTTTGGTCTTTCCTTGGGCTCTACAGGGTCAACTGGTTCTCCATCCCACTCCGCATCTTGGAAATGATGATGTGCATTTACAAAATCATAAATGGTAAAATAATCTTTTCCGTCAAAAAGCCTTGTGCCTCTGCCAATAATTTGTTTGAACTCAATCATTGTATTGATGGGGCGCATCAATACAATATTCCTGATTTCAGGGGCATCTACCCCTGTACTTAGCTTTTGGGAAGTGGTAAGTATTGTTGGTATTTGCTTTTCGTTATTCTGAAAATCTTTTAAATGTTGTTCTCCTAATTTGCCATCATCCGCAGTTACACGGTGGCAATAGTCAGGGTTTTTACTTGTAGAAATTTGATTGATAAGATTCCTGATAGCTAATGCATGTGCCTGTGTAGCACAGAACACAATTGTCTTTTGGTTTTGGTCTATAGCATTCATTAATAATTGAACCCTATATCTTTCAACATCCATCAGTTCAATCACGCGGTTTTGTTCTGATTGCGTATAAGTCTTTCCATCTTCAACTTCACCTTCAATAATTTCATCATCGGAGGTATAAACATATTCATCACCCGTGGTAGAAATTTCTTTTACTTTAAAGGGTGTTAAAAATCCATCGTTAATCCCTTCTTTTAAAGAATAAACATACACAGGTTCACCAAAATACTTATAAGTATCAGTGTTATAAATCCTCTTCGGTGTTGCAGTTAAACCCAACTGCACCGCAGGGCTAAAATATTCCATAATTGCCCTCCAACTGCTTTCATCTTTTGCACCACCTCTGTGGCACTCATCAATTACTATAAAATCAAAGAAATCTTTTGGGTACTGCCCAAAATTAGTAGCTCCATTATTCTCCGAAACAAAACTTTGGAAGATGGTAAAAAAGATATTGCCATTAGTGGGCACTCTCCCTTTTTTAGTTACCTCGTTAGGGCGTATACGCACCAAGGCATCTTCTTCAAAAGCATTATACTCATTAAAAGAACTATAAGCCTGGTCAGCCAATAGATTTCTATCTGCCAAAAAAAGAATACGTGGGCTGCGTTGCCCATCTCCTTTTAAATTCCATTTTGCTTTAAATAATTTCCATGCTATCTGGAAGGCAATAGCTGTTTTACCTGTACCAGTAGCAAGTGTTAAAAGTATTCTATCCTCTTTTTCTGCTATCCTTTTTAGTACATTATTTATTGCATTTTCCTGATAATATCTTGGAGGCTTTAGTCCGCTTTTAGTTTCAAAAGGTATAGCATCAAATTTCCGAATCCACTCATTGCTGTTGATGTTTTCTTTTTCATAATCCCCATTCACCATTTCCCATAACTCATCAGGGGTTGGATAGTTAACTGCTATTTCCCCCTCTGTGCCCTCTTGCATATCCATACAATAAAGCCTTAAGCCGTTGGTGCTATAGGAATAGCGAATCTGCAATTTGCTTGCGTAGTCTTTAGCTTGCGCTACTCCTTCCGTAAAATCTGCATCCTTTCTTTTAGCTTCTATCACTGCTAAATTCCTGTTGCGGTATTGTAAAACATAATCAGCCTTATCAGGTTTGCTGCGCTGCCCTGCACCCATAAGCCTGCCCTTAGAAATAGGAAATTCTTCCCTAATTCTACTGCCTTGCACAATACCCCACCCTGCCTTGCGCAAGGCTGGCAAAATATATTCGGTTCGGGTTTCTTGTTCGTTCATTTGTGTTTTATTTCATGGGACTTGTGGGACTCTTGTGACATTTCTGCAACGGCTTTGTCACCGGTGTCACATTTGTCCCACGTTTTTTTATTTTTTATTCCTCTTATCAATTCTTGCCTTTGTCATTCTCTCTCTTAATCCTCCTTCGTTGATAAATGCTTTCTCCAAAGATTTTATTTGCTGATTCAGCAAATAGGTGACAATTTTTATAAGGCATATCATAGAGTTAGCACATATTTCCGGTTCAGGGTTTTCAATTGCCCTTATGTAGGTTTGGTAATTGGCGTTTGGTGTTTTGTTTAATTCACGAAAACGCACTGTCAGCCGATGTTCCTTATCCCACTTAGGCAATTTATTAGTTCTCAAAAAATCTTCATAGTCAATCAACAGTTCTTCTAAGCTGGCACGGGCTACATTGGTTAATTTTATTTCTGTTTCTTTACTTGTGGCTGATGCCATACTTGCTTCTGCAATATTTTGTTTGCCGCTTCTTGCGGCTTGTACCATTTGGTCAATGGTTCTATCATATTTTTTAAAAAACCTTTTGGTGAAATATACAGTGCCATCATAAATAACTTCCGATTTTTGATAGGTTATCAAATTGCGGTAGCCACCATGCACCGGTATAAAGCCCTCTTTGTTTTTGTTGTTTTCCATTGCTTCTTTCTTTTCTTTCTCTTCTTCTTCTTTCTTGGGACTCTCTACGACACTTGGGCAAGCCCCCGATGTCACACAAGTACCACGAAATTATTTGAGTGCCATTGCTTTTTTATTTTCTGTTAACTCTCCGCTAAATGCTTTTTGAAGAATTGATTTTTTCAATTCTTCAAGTGCGTTTAATTTTTGCTGATAAATATTTTCTAAATTTTTTGTTTCTGTTGCAAGTGTGTCAAGTTGATTAACGATTTTCTTTTGTTCGCTTAATGATGGTAGTGGTAACGAATACCCTTTTATCATTGGAATAGTAAGTTGTGGAATAGCTGAACCACTTTTTAAAATGGTCAAACTTTGAATTGCGTATTTCAAAAATTCCAAAGTAATCTTCTCAATATTTGGAGTCAATACAATTAACCTCACGATTGGAAAAAATGGTTCGTGCCTTATTTCTGTGTATCCAGTCCCGCTTCCTCTCCCTGCAATTGTAATTGATGGTTCGGTAACTCTACTTACATCTGTAAAACCATAAAGTCCTTTTCTTCCAACAGCGTTAGCGAAAATTGGAATTGAATATTTTTCAGTTTTCTCGTCAGAGAAATTTTCTTTCGGTGCATCACCGCCTGCAAATATTTCATTACAAACAGTAGCGATTGGAACTTTCCCTACTGTCTTTCCCAAGTTTTCAAACACTTGATTTTTTTCACTCTGAAAAAGTTCTTTTGCGTTTTGCAAATTGCGTTGAACATTTTCTTTGGCTTGCTCAATTCCCGAAAAGGTTTCGTCTAAAATTGAAACGATTTGTTGTTGCTCGGAGAAATTATTAGGGAACGAAATTTTTATTTCTCTGAAAGCAGGAACATCAAGATTTTTTTGTGCTGTTCCTCTGCCAAGAGAATAGATGAAATCGTTTAATGAAAGCATTTGATAATCCAAAAATGATTGCAAAATCTTTTTGTCATCCTTTGGAGAAATTGTCAGTCCACTGTCGTTTAGGAAAAACTTTCCGTTTACAAATCGTGTGCACTGCTCTGACATTGCAAACCTTGCAACTACCATTTTATCTTCACGGTTAAATGTGTCCATGTGAAAAGTTGCACCGCCTCCACCATAAACAGGGAAGACACTTCCTCCATCTCTTTTTTCTACTACTCTTGTGCCGTATTCAACTGCACAAACTTCAGCTAACATTTTTGTTTCCCAACCTTTCATATTAATTCCTTTATGGTTGAGAGAATATCGCTTGTGTCTGCATCAAGCGTTTGCATTTCTTCTAAAATTTGTTGTGGTGTTCTCAATGCTGCTGCTTCTGGTGTGTTCGGGTTTTTCACACTCAAATCAAAAGTTGTAGAGTTAAGATTAGCTGCGTTTATGTTCCAACTTTTTTCTGTTTCAGGATTTGATTTTTGGAGAGCAACAAATTCTTTCATGTCCGTATCATTCAAAG
>JAPLCZ010000170.1 GCA_026391915.1 Bacteroidota bacterium
ACTGTTTTTACACCTGCACCTAAAAAAGTTCCTTGTGGCATATCAAGTATGCAATACAAGTTGCAACTCTCCAATAAATACTTTCTCAAACTAACAGCAGCGTTATCGGTGTTGCTCAAAAAAGTATTTTTAATTACAATGGCGGCTGTGCCGCCAGCTTTTAAGTTTTTTATAAAGTGCTGCAAAAAAAGAAAGGCGGTTTCGCCTGTCTTTATATCAAAGTTTTGTTGCACTTCGGGTCTTTCCTTGCCGCCAAAGGGTGGGTTTGCAAGAATTACATGGTAGCGGTCTTTCTCCTGTATGTCACGGATGCTTTCGCTAAGTGTGTTGGTGTGTATAATGTTTGGTGCTTCAATGCCGTGCAATATCATGTTCATCACACCAATGATGTATGCAAGATTTTTTTTCTCCTTGCCGTAAAAAGTTTTTTCCTGTAATGTCTTTAAATCGGTGGTGCTAAGTTTTTCTCTGTCTCGTGTCAAATACTCAAACGCTTCGCACAAGAAACCGCCACTACCACAAGCACCGTCATAAATTCTATCTCCAATTTTCGGTTTCACTACTTCAATCATTGCACGAATCAAAGGTCGTGGAGTGTAATACTGTCCGCCATTTCTGCCAGCATTACCCATGTTTTTAATTTTGCTTTCGTAAAGATGGCTCAACTCATGTTTGTCTTTTGTGCTTCTGAAAGGAAGTTCGTCAGCATAATCCAAAATCTCACGAAGGTTGTAACCGCTTTGAATTTTGTTTTTCAGTTCACTAAAAATTTCTCCAATCTTATATTCAATCGTCTGTGGGTTGTCGCTGTGTTTAAGTTTGAAGTTAGATAAATACGGGAACAGTTTGAGGTCAACAAAGTCAACCAAATCTTTTCCTGTCATGGCTTTGTGGTGGTCAAGTTTTCCGTCAGCAGTTTTGGGCATTGCCCAATTTTCCCACTTAAATTCATCACTAATTATGGGCGTATATGTTTTCCCTTGCAAGCCAGCCTCATCCGCTTTGTCCTGTTCTAATTCATCAAGGTATCGTAAGAACATTACCCAAGATGTTTGGCCTATATAATCTAACTCACTATCAGCCCCCGAATCTTTATAGAGGATATCATCAATATTTTTAAAAGTTTGTTCAAACATTTGTTTTGTATTTATTCTTTTTTATTAGCAGCCAAATTAGAATTAAAAAATCATAAAGGAAAAGCTATGTTTAATTTCCCCCTCCTACCTCCCCCCAAGGGAGGACATTTATCCGATGTTTCTTTGTGCTGATTGGGGTGTGGGTAGGCATCATGTAAATCATTTAATCAAGTGAACAAACGAAGTGACTCATGAACTCCTTAATAAAATAAAACACGCGTAAATAATCATGGTTCAGACGTTTTAAGGCTTCCCCCACCCCCCAAATCCTCTTTTATAATCCCCCCAAGAGCTAGAATTTTTGCCCCAAGCAAATCCAAATAAAATTTACGCAGGGCAAAAATATATAAGCAAAACCACGCATAGATATGCTCTGGAATTTTTGCCCTGTGCATATCCATTAAAAATTTGCTTGGGGCAAATTGCCCTATGCAAATGCTAATAAGATTTGAGTAGGGCAAAAATATATAAGCGAAACCACGGTGGGTTTTACTCTTGTGGAAAATATCAAGGCATTCTCCAAAAAAATATTGCTTGGGACAACTCCCACGCGTTATTTGCAGAAAGGGGTAGATACTTTGTTTAACTTTTAAGCAACAGAAACCTTGGTTTGCTTTAATAATTTCCTGTTTACTTTTTCCTCTCCGGATTCTGCGTAACAAAACTTTCCCAAGAGCCGTATTTTTTACCGGTGGTGGCGGGTTTTCCATTTTGGAAATGGTGGCAAAGTGCCACGGCAATAGCATCGGTAGCATCAAGGTATTGTGGGATTTCTTCCATCTTTAAAAGCCTTTGCAGCATGGCAGCCACTTGTTCTTTGGTGGCGGTGCCTTTACCCGTTACGGACATCTTTATTTTGCGGGGCGCATATTCTGTTACGGGTAATTTATGGCTTAGTGCGGCGGCAATGGCAATGCCTTGCGCCCTGCCCAGCTTCAACATACTCTGCACATTTTTACCAAAGAAGGGGGCTTCAATGGCAACATCAGTAATTTTATATTGCTGGATGAGGGAAGAAGTTTCGGTGAAAATTTTACCGAATTTTTCCATGCCGTCTTCTATCTTGCCCAGCTTAAGAATGCCGTAAGTGATGAGGCTGCAATGGCTGCCTTCTATAGATAAAATTCCGTAGCCCATAATGTTGCTGCCGGGGTCAATGCCAAGTATTATGTTTCCCAAGTTTTAAAAAATAAAGCTACTAAATTAGTAAAATGCAGCAAGCCAAACCATCTTTGCAGAAATCAATTGTTTTTTAATTGAACTGGCACCACCTAAATACCCGCACCAGCCGCCTAATATTTACTGCGCTTAAGCTGATACTTTTTGCCAGTACATTGGCGTATTTATATTTTGAGGTATGGGAAGAATCTCGTTTTAATGAGGTGTATAGCATCCTTGAGAGTCGGGTGAAATCTCATGAAGGGATTTCAATTTTAATTGTAGTTTTTTTGCTGATGCTTTTGAATTGGGGCATTGAAGCGCAAAAGTGGCGAGTGCTTTTGCATAGGTTTTATCAGATAGGTTTTATAAAAGCTTTTGCCGCTACGCTAGCTGGGAACTCCATTAGCATTTGGGTGCCTAACAGGGCAGGGGAATATTTTGGGCGGCTGTTTTTTGTTACCCCAAACTTCCGCATTAAAAGTATTTTGGCAACGCTGATTGGTGGAATAGCCCAACTCTTGGTTACCCTAATTACAGGCGGGCTTGGGCTGATGTTTTATGTGTATCACAGAACAGGGAATCAATATTTTTTGGCTGGGACTATTTGTGGTTCGTTGATTTGTTGGGTGGTGCTATTGGTGTTGTATTTTAATTTGAATCATATTGCTGCCATTATTCCTGAAAACCATTATGGGAAAAAGCTCAGGAGGTTGCTTTCAGTTTATAAGGAATTCCATTTTAAGGATATGCTGAAGGTGCTGTCCTATTCTTTCTCCAGATATCTTGTTTTTTCATCGCAGTTTGTGATGCTGCTTTACTTTTTTGGGGTGGAGATAAAGCCCGAAATCGCGTGGCTTTTGGTTACGCTAAATTATCTTATCATCACTGCAATCCCCACTTCTGCTTTAACAGAAATAATTATAAGAGGCACTACTGCTCACTTTATTTTTAGTGGATTCACTACTCATATTGCAGGGGTGGAGTTAGCAGCTTACGGGCTTTGGCTGATTAATATTGTGCTGCCAAGTATAGCAGGAATTTTCTTTTTATTGTCGGCCAAAAGCAAAGTGAAAGCATAAAAAATGATGGACTATTTTTTCTTTTTTTGTGGGTTGATTATTTTGCTAAGTGGGGCAAATTATTACTTCCAGATTGGGGGCTATAAAAAGGGATGGGAGAGTTTGAAAGAGGAGTTTGACGGTGAAAATACCCAAACCAAATTCTCTATTATCATACCTGCCAGAAACGAAAAAGCAAACATTCTAAATTGCCTCAACTCCATAAAAAACCTTGATTACCCCAAAGAAAATTTTGAAGTAATTGTGGTGGATGATTCTTCAGAAGATGAAACAGCAGCTTTGGTTGAGAGTTTTATTGCTGCTAATCCGCAGGTGCAAATCAGACTTTTAAAATTGGGTGAGGTGATTACTTCTCCAATCAATTCTTATAAAAAAACAGCGATTGCAGAGGCCATTAAAATTACCAAAAATGATTGGTTACTCACCACCGATGCGGATTGCACTTACTACCCCAAATGGCTGAAAAGTTTTTCATCATTCATACAAAAAGAAAAGCCCGTAATGGGCAGGACTGATAGCGATTGGTGCTGCAAGCCTCGCCAACCAAAAACCTACTATGTGCAACGGGGCAAATCTTTGCTACAAAAAATCTGTTTTTATAGCTGTGAATGGCTTTGAGGGCAACCATCATTTGGCATCAGGTGACGATGAATTTTTGATGCATAAAGTGAGTGAGAAATACCCAAAGCAAGTAATGTTTTTAAAGAATAAAAATGTGATGACGCACACCCTACCTGCAGGAGATATTGGGAGGTTTTTAGCCCAGCGTAAACGATGGGTTTCCAAAAGTAAGCATTATGAAAATTCTGGAATCACCAGAGATTTAACCATAGCATGGGTCTATAATTTTATGATTGTTCTGAGTTTTGTTTTAGGGTTTTTTGATGTGAAATATTTTCTTGTTTTTGCTTTAGGACTATCAATAAAGGTGATGGCTGAAATTCCTTTCTTTGCTTCCATCTCCAACTTTCTGGAACTAAAAAACTGGAGGAGAATATACCCTGCGGCAACTTTGGTGCATAGCATTTATGTGGTGTTTATTGGTATTTATGGTAATTTTGGCGGCTACAGATGGAAGGGAAGAACAGTAAAATAGAACTTGATGATGTGGCAATGGATATACTGAGTGCAGTGTATTTTGTAGAGCCATTTGATAAGATTTTGGAGGATGTAAATCACCCTGCCAAAGTTGTTGCGGATTCTCTTAAATTTTTAATAATGCACCGTTATATAACCGCCATGAAACTGAATGAAGGTGAGGATGTATATGTCCGCAGTTTTATTTATGATGCCGATGATATGCGTGCCTATAATTACGTGGCAACCCGCAAAGGTTTGCTTGCCCACAACAGCCGCTGATGAAAATTAAATTTATTTTAGAAGAATCGCCAAAAAAAGCCTCATCCGTCCTTCGGACACCTTCTCCAAAGGAGAAGGAAAGAGCTCTTAAGTTACCTCCGTGCTTTCTTGCCCCTCTCTTTTGGAGAGGGGTTGGGGTTAGGCTTTTTTTAATCTGTGAATCTGTGGCGTTGTTTTTTGAATTTAAATTTCAATGGCAATGAATAAACAAGCAGGCAAATCACCCGGCTATTATGTGCGCCAAAGATTCTTGCGAAATAAGCCCGCAGTCTGGTGTTCTGTTTTTATAATTCTATGTGTATTTATTTCTGTTTCGGGTTCTCTCTTTTTGCCTGATAAATCACCAGATGCCAATGAACAAATGGTAGAGATTGCGGCAAAGAAACCGGGCTTTTCTGTGTTGCTTTTAAGAATTAAAGACAACATTCCTTCTCCTCAGAATTCTATTTTTAATACCATCCTCAGCGGGAGGAAATCAGAGTTTACAGAACTCCCCATTCAGGATTATTTTTTTCGAAGTGATTCCATGTACGTAACACCATTCGGCAGAAAAAAATCCGATAAAACACAAGAAAGATTTTTATTGGCAGATGTGTATGATGCCATCAATCCTGATAAACCTAACTATGTTTTCTCTCAAAATAAAATGAGTTATACTGATGTCAATAATAATAAAAAAGAGATTGGATTAAATGAACTTCAATCCAAAATAAAAAAGGAAAACATCAACAACAAAACCTACCTTTTAGGTACTGATAGATATGGCAGAGATATGCTAAGCCGTATGCTTTTAGGGACAAGAATCTCCCTATCCGTTGGGTTGATTGCAGTAATTCTTTCTTTAATAATCGGGATAACAATTGGGGCTATAGCCGGCTTCTTTGGTGGGGTGATAGATTCCATTTTGATGTGGTTGGTAAGTGTGGTTTGGTCTATCCCAACTTTGCTTTTGGTAATTGCAATGTCGTTAGTTTTGGGCAGAGGATTTTGGCAGGTATTTATTGCCGTTGGCTTAACCATGTGGGTGGAGGTGGCAAGGTTAGTCCGTGGGCAAATTCTCAGTATTAAAGAATACGAATATGTGAATGCCGGCAAGGCATTAGGATTTGGCAATTCAAGACTCATTATTAAACATATTATCCCCGCTATTACTGGTCCTGTGATTGTAATTTCGGCAGCCAATTTTGCATCCGCTATTTTGCTAGAATCAGGGTTGAGTTTTTTGGGTGTAGGCATACAACCTCCCGCACCCTCTTGGGGCATGATGTTGAATGACCATTTTGGTTATATTGTTTTGGATACTGCCTACCTCGCCTTCCTCCCGGGCTTTGCTATAATGTTTATGGTTCTTGCTTTTAATTTCTTAGGCAATGGCTTGCGTGATGCCTATGATGTAAAGGGCGGATAAATAAAATCTTTCCATAAATTTGTAATACAATTCAATTATAAAAAATGAAATCATTAACTGCATTTGCTTTTGTTCTTTGTCTGGTTTTAGCCAATAATTCTCAGGGACAAGAGTGGCAAAAAAACATCAAAGACCCTAATAATTTTTTTAGTATTCATAAAGCGTTTACAGATTATCGCCTTGCCAAAAACGAGTATGATGATGAAGATGGGCCTGATGAAATCTATGCCCGCTGGGCGCAGTTTATGGAAGAAAGAACCTATCCTACAGGCAAGCCTTTTAATCCTGAAATAATATATATTGAGTGGGAAAAATATCTCAAAACTCATAATAATAACTCCCGCAATAAAAAGAACACATGGACTTTTTTCGGGCCAACACATTCGCCTAGTAACCAAGGTGGAGATGGCAGAATTAACTGCCTTAGGTTTGACCCCAAAGACCCAACTATTATGTGGGCTGGCTCTGCCGCAGGAGGGCTTTGGAAAACCACCGATGATGGTAAAAACTGGACTACCACTACGGATAATATCCCTGCACTTGGGGTTTCTGATATTGCCATCAACCCCAGAAATACGGACACCATGTACATTGCTACCGGTGATGGATGGGGCTACTCAATTGGCAACACAAATTATTGGGGAGGCACTTACAGCCGTGGTATTATGCGGTCAATAGATGGCGGCAAAACATGGGATGCCACAGGCTTTACTTTCGCGTTTACGGATGCTAGGCAAATCACCAGAATATTGATAAACCCAACCAACCCTGATATACTTATTGCATCTACCAATAATGGTATTTTTAAATCTAAAGATGCTGCGGCTACTTGGACTAAAGTCCAAGACGGGCTCTTTTATGATATGGAGTTTAAACCCGGCAGCACAGATACCATTTATGCTACCGGCAAAAGCAGCATTTACCGAAGCACAGATGGAGGCAATAATTTCTCTGATGTAACACCTTCCGGAATTTCCGGCGCTACCGCCATTGCTGTTGCCGTAACCAAAGCAAATAGCAAAGTGGTGTATGCCGCAGCCATTATTAGTGGCTATGTTTACGTTTATAAATCTACTGATAATGGTGGCAGCTTTACCAACATTGGCTACACCAATAAAACCACTTTTTACAGATGGTATTCATTGGCTTTTAATGTTTCACCCACAGATGAAAAAACTTTAATTCTGGGTGGAATTAATCTTTTAAAATCTACTGATAACGGCAAATACTGGAGCCAGATAAGTACTAGCTCTGCCAGCTTTATGGATGCCCATGCTGACCACCGCACAATTGAATTTTACCCGGGCTCTGGTAGTATTTTTTATACCTGCAATGATGGCGGAATTGATAAATCAAAAGACGGCGGCAAGAACTACACAAACGTAAGTTCAGGCATACAGGCAATGCAGTTTTATAGGTTAGGTGTTTCCTCCAAATCTCAAGGTTTGATGTGGGCAGGCGCACAAGATAACGGACTTAATATGGGACGGGATACTGGTTGGTTTAAAGCAGATATTTATGCAGATGGAATGGAGTCCGCCATTTGCCCTGCCGATGATGATATTGTTTTAGTTTCTTCACAATATGGCAACCTCCGCAAATCAATTGATGGGGGTCAGAATTTTTCTACTATTGCCCCATCTTATGGTAACTGGATTACCCCTTTTGTGTTTGGAAATCAAAACCCATATCGTGTTTATTATGGCACTAGCAGCCTCTACATTAGCAAAGATGCAGGAGATAACTGGAAAACAAAATACCCTGCTGTTAATGGGAGAATAGGCGTTATTGCTGTTGCCCCTGCTAATGATAGTGTAATTTATGTGGCAGGAAATGCTGACCAATATACTGTGCAAACCAACGCAAGTGTAAGTAAAGATTTAGGCACTACTTGGACTACAATTACCAATGGTTTGCCCACGGGCTATGCCTACCTTAGCTATATGGCTGTGGAACGCGATGAACCCGGTACTGCATACGCCACTTTCTCTGGATTTGTGAATGGAAAGAAAGTTTATATGACCACCAACTACGGTAAAAACTGGACTAATATTACAGGCAGTTTGCCTAACCTCCCTGCCAATTGTGTAGCAGTGGAAGGCAGTAAAAAGCATGGGGTTTACATTGGGATGGATGTGGGGATTTATTACAGAAATGATGATATGACGGATTGGGTTCTCTATAGCGATGGCTTGCCCAATACCCTAGTTTATGAGTTGGAAGTTTCACCCCTTAACAATAAAATTTATGCCGCCACTTTGGGCAGAAGCATCTGGCAAGGTGATTTACATGATGGCTTTGTAGGGATAGAAATTACACAGGAGTTAGACCGCCAAACCTATGTTTATCCTAACCCCGCCACTACAGAATTTACCCTCAAAGTTCCTTCCGATTACCAACTCCCAACCTCTATAAATCTCCTTGATGTGAGTGGCAAAAAAGTTTTAGAAATAAAAGCACCCACCACCACCAAAATAAAAATTAGCACCGCTGATTTACCCACAGGTTTGTACTTCATCAACATCAAATACAAAGACAGGGAAGTGGTGAAGAAGGTTGAGGTGGGGAGGTAGAGGGAAAGCGAATAATTGATAGTGTATAGTGAACTCACGCAGGTTGCGAAGGGTATATGTACTATTCAACTTTTCATGTCTTTACAAGGAACTGCCAGTCCTGACACTTCGGGAAAGCAATCTTTTTTATGTTTGGAGTGCCACCAACCTTGTAGAACATTTATTTTTCCACAACCCAAAACAACCCAACCATTCTCTATAATATTGTAGGCTGAAATTATTCTTAAATAAATTACCACCATGACAGAAATAGAAATCATTGAAGCTCCAGTTATAAGTCCTCAGATTAAAGAACTAAAATCAACGGTAGCTAAATTAGCTAATCAGGTTCAGGAAGAATCGCAAGTGATAGTACATTGTTCCTATACCGAAACCTATGGCGGTGAAAAAATACGAATATGGAAATCTACTTTTCTTTATGCTAAAGGTTCAAGCCATATAAGTAAATTGGTTTTTACTGAAAACGTAACCATAGCACCAACATGGATGCCCGTAAGGATGGGAGAAACTGTAAATTTTACTTTGATATTCACTGGCCTACCAAAAGGATGTACTCATTTTGATTTAATAGAAAAAATACCCGCAGCAGGTGCATTTGTATGTAGAAATATTGAGAGGAATAGTTCTGATGTTTATCACATAATAATAGAGTAAATCGCTGCCTTCTCAATATAATATTTTTTGGTTTTTGGGAATAAACTCAATATGACAAAAGGGTGCTTAGTGGTTTTCACCCTTAGAAGCACGATTTGCTTTTTCAAGAATAAATATCTCTCCTATGCCCAAGATTGATTACATCAATCAATAATTCATTCTCAAAAATTTCATAAATAATTCTGTAATCCCCTACACGGATTCTGTAACCATCCCTTCCTTTTAATTTTTTATACCCTTGAGGTCTTGGGTTACTGGCAAGGCTATAAATAGCCTTTGTAATTGCGCCATAATGCGGCTCATTTATTTGGGCTAAAATTTTTAGAACACTTTTCTTGAAAGTGATTCTATACATCATTTAGCTTTCCTCCTCATTGATTCTACAATTTTAAATGCCTCATCAATAGGTACAGAGGGGGCTTTATCTTTTTTACCCTCATCATAAAGGCGGATGTCATCCAAATCTTCCAACTCCTTTAGCATTTTTTGATATTGCTTAATAGATAAAAAAACACCAATGGTTTTGCCTTTGGCATCTGTTAAAAAGCTATGGTCAGGAAGCAACA
The DNA here is from genome assembly GCA_026391915.1 of Bacteroidota bacterium. Taxonomy (GTDB): domain Bacteria; phylum Bacteroidota; class Bacteroidia; order CAILMK01; family CAILMK01; genus JAPLCZ01. The sequence continues at coordinate 9,937 of JAPLCZ010000170.1, forward strand.
TAAAAGTAATTTATTAAGTTCACTACAAAGTTAAGAGGTAGGGGTGAATTTATAGATTGCAGCAAACTGCTTGAAAAATCTACCAGTTCAGAACAACCTCACAAACCACTGCGCAAAACAAACTTCAAACTTCAAACTTTAAACTTCAAACTCTTCTTTACTTTTGCGCTATAATTTATGGTTGATTTTAAACGATATACTGTTACTGCTGCTTTGCCTTACGCCAACGGGCCTGTGCATATAGGGCATATTGCCGGCAACTTCCTGCCTGCTGATGTGTACTCCCGTTACCTGCGTGCCAGAGGGCGGGATGTGCTTTTTGTTTGTGGCAGTGATGAGCATGGGGTGGGTATTAGCATTAAGGCGCAGCAGGAGGGTAAAACCCCCAAAGAGGTGGTGGATAAATACCATGAAATGATGAAGAAATCCCTGCATGAATTCGGGATGAGCTTTGATATTTATTCCCGTACCAGCAGCAAAGAACATTACCAAACTGCACAAGATTTTTTTACCAATTTATTGGAGAAAGGCATCTTTGAAAAGAAGGTTAGTAAACAATTTTATGATGTAAAACTCCAGCAGTTTTTGGCTGATAGATACATCTATGGAAGCTGCCCTAACTGCGGCTATACCCACGCCTATGGCGACCAATGTGAGAGGTGCGGAACCTCCCTTGACCCTATGGATTTGATTGAACCGAAATCTGCATTGAGCAATGAAACGCCTGAGTTAAAAGAGACAGAACATTGGTATTTACCCTTAGATAAATATGAGGATTGGTTGAAGAGTTGGATTCTTGAAAACCATAGTGATTGGAAGGCGAATGTGGTGGGGCAATGCAGGAGTTGGCTCACGCAGGGATTGCATGCCCGCGCCGTAACCCGTGATTTGGATTGGGGTGTGCCCGTGCCGTTAAAAGAGGCAAAAGGAAAGGTTCTATATGTCTGGTTTGATGCGCCTATTGGCTATATCTCTATGAGTAAAGAGTGGGCTGCGCAAACGGGCAAAGACTGGAAGCCTTATTGGCAAAGTGATGACACCAAACTCGTCCATTTTATTGGGAAAGATAATATCGTTTTTCATTGTGTGATTTTCCCGGTGATGCTAAAAGCGCATGGAGATTTTATATTGCCGGAGAACGTACCCGCCAACGAATTTTTAAATCTGGAAGGAGATAAAATTTCTACCAGCCGCAACTGGGCGGTGTGGCTGCATGAGTACCTGCTTGACTTTGCAGATAAGCAGGATGTGCTGCGCTATGTGCTTTGCGCCAATGCGCCTGAAACTAAAGATAATGATTTTACGTGGAAGGATTTTCAGGCGAAAAATAACAGCGAGTTGGTGGCGATTTTGGGGAATCTTGTGAACAGAATTTTCGTGCTTACCCATAAATATTATGAGGATGAAATCCCTGCGATAACTGAGGTGACGGAAGTGGAAAAAACTTTAATGGCTGATTGCGCCGCCTACCCCCAAAAGATAGCAGGATTAATTGAAGAATACAAACTCCGCGAGGCGTTGCAGGAGTTGATGAACCTTGCCAGAGTTGGGAATAAATACCTGACTGAAACAGAGCCGTGGAAAATTTTTGCTACTAACCCTGAGAGGGTAAAAACGATATTGCATTTTGGGCTGCAACTAATTGCAGACCTTAGTATTTTGATGGAACCCTTCCTGCCTTTTACTTCTATAAAACTAAAAAATGCTTTGGGTGGCCTCACCCCTAACCCCTCTCCAAAGGAGAGGGAAATGATATCAAAAAACTGGGATGATGCAGGGCATTTAAATTTGCTTACAGCAGGAAATAAAATTACACAGACAGGGATTTTATTTGAGAAAATAGAAGACGTTGCTATTGCGCACCAAATGGAAAAATTAGAACAAAGCAGACCGAAGGTAGAAGTCACGGAAGCCGTGGTTGGTGGCACACCAGACACAACTGAAATAAAGGTTGGTGAGTCACCAACCTTGGCGGGAAAGCCCGAAATTACTTTTGATGATTTTAGCAAAATGGATTTGCGGATTGCCACCATTCTTGCCGCTGAGAAAATAGAAAAATCAGATAAACTCCTAAAGCTGGAAATTGATTTGGGCTTTGAGAAAAGAACCATAGTAAGCGGCATTGCCAAACACTTTGCACCCGAAGAAATTATTGGCAAACAGGTTTGCATAGTAGCCAACCTTGCCCCCCGCAAAATCATGAATATTGCCAGCAAAGGCATGGTGCTTATGATAGAAAACCAGGCTGGAGAATTGGTAATGCTTAACCCCGAAAAAGAGGTGGAGGCAGGGGCTAAAGTGTCTTAGGATTTTTAGCTTTTTAACCAGTTTCTTATCCAATGGATGATAACTCCAACAGAAAAGAATAATCCGAAAAGTGATAGAACAATTAGGAATAATCCAATCAATGACATCCAGGTTGTTGTGCTAACAACAAATGCTTGGTAAATAACTACTCCTAACACAAGTGTGGCTAATGTGCCTAGAATTATTTGCCAACAATACTCATTTTTCTTTTTCTCAGGAATATGCCAAACATCAAGGAATTTTGAAAATTGAAAAGAGGCTATGAAGCAAATTATTGGTGTTAGGATTATTAGAAGCGGAAACCAAGTTGCAATGATTAAGGGGATTTTGATAAAGTCTAAAACTGGATTAAAACTGAAGAGAAATGCTAAAATTAAATAAAAAAATAGTGATGCAAATACGAGAACAAATAGCGCAAAGTCTATTACCACAATAGAAAATACCGATAACAGAAATAAAAATAAAAACTTAAATGTTCCCCACAAATACTTTTTCTCCTCCTTCCCCAAAGGCTTCTGAAGTTCCTTTTTTATTGAATCTCTTTTGTCAATTTGGGTGGTTAAAAAGTGCTGCATTTCTATTTGCAATTTTGGGTAATTCCTCAACAGCTTTTTATTGCTGAAAGGTTTTATTCCTTTTAAAACCTCAGCATATAAATTGGGTTTTGGCGGAGAGAATTTCTCTGCCATTGTACTTTGTTGTTTGGGGTAAAATACTCCTGTATCTGTTTTAGAAATTGATTTCCCTGGCCCACCTTTAAACCCAAGCTGCGCAGTTTTATGACTGCTTTTGCAAGCACATAACACCAAAAGAAAACAGGCTATAAGGTGTGATGGCTTCATCTAAATTTTCTTTTCACCAATCCCTTCTTTGTGGTCTTTTCTATAAATCAAATACCCAATGGAGGTATATAATCCTACTATAAAAAGTAGTTGCAGAAGCCAGGCAATTGGAAAGGTGATATAGATAAAAATTGTAATGAATTCTACTACCCAATAGGCTAGCAGTAATGCCAAAGTGGACATCACCAAACTCTTACCAAGGGCATGCTTGGCTGCGGACTCCACATGCCACATTTCTAAAAATTTAGCAAACTCAAAGGCTGCCATTATGCCAAAATAGATTGATATCCCTACGCTTAATAATAATCCTACTACTATCCCTATTAAACTTATGAGGCTTGATGCCAATAGAAATGTGCCGGAAGTGCCAAGAATTATTGCAATATATCCTAAAGCAAATAGCGCTGCCCCTGCTACATTCGCCACCAACTTCCAGAGAAATTGCATGCCTACTTTTTTTAATTGTGACTTCTCTCCTTTAGTAAAATTGAATTTATAAAAGTCAAGAAACGGGTCTTTCCTTTTAAGGATTTTCTCTAATGGTTTCTTTGAATTTGGTGCAGTGGTTTTGTGCTGGGTAAAAGAAAATATTTTTGAGTTTTCTATTTGTTTTTCTTGTGGAGGTTTGGTTTCTGTAGAGGCAACAGAACGGGTGTCACCCTGAGCTTGCCGAAGGGCGGGGCTAGGCAAGTCGTGGTTCGGCAAGCTCACCATGACATGGCTACTACTACATGGCGCAACACCACCTTTAAAACCAATATTACAAACTTGTTTATTACTACTGCAAGCAGTGACTGTAATGACTAAAATAAAAATATAGAGATAAGATTTCATGTGATGTTGTTGGGTTAAATACTCTTGGGTTTTGGTTTTTTATCTAATAGGTATCTCACTAAATTAAATATCCAGAAAAGGATAAATCCTAATGCATAGAAACTGGCAAATAAGGCAAGAACTGCTAGCACAATTCCTATTGTCAATGCACTTGCTATTGTTGTAAAATAGATGGTAAAGAAAAGACAAGAAGCAAAGGCTAACCCTATTGCTAAGAGTAATGTTAAAACTCCTAAAATATTTTTTAATGTCAAGGATGCACCCCAAAAGTCAAGGAACTTCATGAAGGGAATTGCGGAGATATATCCCAGCGGAATTATCATAGCAATTAAGATAATTCCAATAAAAGGAATCAAAAAGAATGAGCCAAAAAACAAAAGAAGTTGAAGGTCTGGTGTAACAAAAAACAGCACTAAAAAAAGAACAACTGCAAGAATTAAAACTGTTAAAACAGCCAAAGCAAGAATAGTTAGAATTAAAATGAATTGCAGCAAAAGTGTTAGCCCCAAATACTCTTTTGCATCCTTCCCCAAGGGTACCTTTATTTCCTTTTTCACAGAGTCAATCCCTCTTAATTCATCCTTAAAATTCTTAGGGAATTCTATTTTTAGTTTAGGGTAATTCTTTAAAAGACTTTTGTTTTTTAGTGGGTTTATTTTCTGTAAAGCCTCAGTATATTTATTGATTTTTTCTTTGGGTTCTGGCGTTGCTGTTTCCTGCAAATTGCTTTGTTGTTTCCTTAGCACAATACCAGAATCCACTTTGGTAATTGACTTCCCAGGCCCACCCTTAAACCCAATATTGCAAACCTGTTTATTGCTACTGCAAGCGCATAGCAAAACAGAAATCAGGAGGGCAAAAAGGGTTTTTATTTTCATGGATTACCAACTCAATTTTTCTTTATTCAGGAATGCCGCAATGCCGCGTTTGCAATCTTCTGTAGCGCGGGCATGGGCATTATTGTTGGCGGCGTATTGCAGCCCTTTGGCTACTTCCATAGTTTGTATTTCGGCAATCATTTTTCTGGTAAGGGCAACCGCTTCGGCAGAGGTGGTGGTAATAATTTTTTGGCAAAAAGTCTCCACCTGATTTGCAATATTTTCTTTCTCACAAACCTCATAAACCAGCCCAAGGTTTTTCATAAAATCTGCAGAAACCAAATCCCCTGTCAACAATAATCTGCGGGCTTGCGCCTCCCCAATTTTGCGCAATAAAAAGTACATCACAATAGCTGGAATAAACCCAATCTTAACTTCTGTATATCCAAAGTTTGCCTCGGGTATTGCAAACACAAAATCGCAAACAGTAGTGAGTCCGCAACCACCCGCAAGGGCGTGTCCCTCCACCTGCGCCACTGTAATTTTGGGTTGGGTATAAATCAATGCAAACAACTCCTTTAGCTGGGTAGAATCTGCAAGATTTTCTTCAAAAGAATTGGATTGCAATTGCTGCAAATAGGCAAGGTCAGCGCCGGCACAAAAGGCATCTCCATTGGCTCTGAGGAGGATGATTTTTGTTTCTGTATCCGAAGCAGCTTCAGCAAATGCGGCTTTTAACTCCTGCACAAACTCACTGTTTAATGCATTGCGCTTTTCGGGGCGGTTGAGGCAAATCTCAAACACGTGGTTTTGTTTTTTTATAGTTAAAAATTCCATGGTTTTATGATTCTATAATAATGCTTTTTATTTCTCTGAAGTCCACTGTTTTCACTCCCGCTTTTATACATGACGCTTTCCAACGCGCTATGTGAGGGAGGCTGTTATCTGTTGTAAAAATAATGGATTCGGTTTTTATGTTTGCTAAAATTTTGTCGAGATTAAGGCGTGGGTTGCCAGTAATCATAATGTATTTATAGCGCAAGGTAGGCAAGGTTTTCCAATCTGTGTGCGGTGTGAGGACTGCCAAGGGCATCCCGTTACAAACCAAAACATTTTGTGAATGAAAAACGGAAGAAGACGCAAATTTTTCTTCCTCAAAAAAAGAATGTTTTACCACATTGCTAAAGGCAACCCCCAGCGAAGAAGAGTAGCGTTTGTAGTAGTAATCCGTTTTGTAACGGTTATTGATAAAAGCGGTATCTGCAAACAAATGGATTTTGTTTTTCTCTTTGATGGAGAACGAAACCGACTGCGGAATATTATGAATCACCAGCCTATTCGTCTTTGCCATTTCAAATTTATTGATGCTATGATAACTCAAGAATAAAAGTGAAAATACAAGACCAGTTTGCAGCAGATATTTATTCTTTCGCACAAAAGCAGCGCACAGGAAAAACACCAAAAGCGCCACCAATAAAGATTCTGTTTTGTTGATGAAAATTCCTTCTATATG
>JAPLCZ010000115.1 GCA_026391915.1 Bacteroidota bacterium
GCTTCAAATATAGATTAATTATTTTACTATAAAAAATAAAATTTCTCATAATAATTTTAAATGAATTAATCTTTATTTTAAATATACTAAAAGTACAAATAAAGTAGCTCATATATATACTAAGGTTTTTCATATCAAAAATAAAATATATCAAACACTAAATAATACTATTCACATATAAAATAATAGAAAATTAAAATGTATTTGAATAATTTTAAAATGTATTTTAATAGACTTATTCTATAAATGAGGTTACTTATTTTCTTTTTGAACCTTATTATTTTATATTTGAGTTTACTTAAAATACATATGAGTTTACTTATTATGTATTTGAATTATCTTAAAATAGATTTGAGTTTACTTATTTTGCATTTGAATAAAATTTAAAATCATCACCTAAAAATAGTTTTTTATGGGTAACCAAATACCAATAATATCATTATTTTTGTCCCGCAAACAAACCCATTATTAAACACTTTTAAAACTAAAAACATGAATTTAGACGCAAGAATTTACTCCACCTCTGATGCAGAAATGCACACAGCCATGCAAACCATGATTGACAATCTGGGGCTGGATTTGGCAGCCTTCACAGCCGTATTTTCATGGGTTAATGGTGCCTATAAAATCTCTATGCAGGCAGATTTGGATACCTGCCTTGCTTACCCGCTTGATACTGGTATTTTGGATGACCAAAGAGTACTAACCTCTGATGTAAACACCTCGGTAGTGGAGGGCGAGGATGCCTTTAGCATCTTAAATATTTTTGCAGAGCTCACTTACCCTACTGATAAAATGAGACAAAGGGTATTTGGGCAAGACCATTGGCAGGCCATTAATGGCAATGCCGCAGATATGGTTGACCAACTGATGAACACCCATAGCAAGGCAAATGCAGCACCTTATAAAGCTGCTTTAATTGCTAAAGGATATACCCAAACAGAGATTGATAATTTATTAACCATACGCACTAATATCCGCCTTAAACTTACTTTGCAGCGGGATTTTGAAAGCCAACGCCCTATTACCACGCAAGGCAGGATTCAGGTAAATAACACTGCCTATGCGCGTATGGAAATGATACACACTTGCGCCCAAGTGGTGTTTGCAGGCAACCCCGCCAAGCTTAACCAATACCGCCTAACGCCAAATACCTCACCTGCGGCAACTGTAGTTCGCGTAAGATTAACGGATAGCCTCGGCAACCCATTAGGTGGAGGTACAGTTAGTCTGCTTAATGCCCCTCAGTTTGCACCTCAGATTACCGATGCGCAAGGCTATGTTACCTTTACTGGCAGCAGCATCCCCGCCTCCTTGGATATACACGCAGATATGCCGGGTTTCCAACCATTGGATTCTATGGACAATACCATACTGCATAATGAGGTAAATGAAATTGTGCTGGTGCTTATACCGTAAGGTTCTTCGGAATTTTGTACTCATAAAATGTTGTTTAATTTGGAAACCCCCAAGCTTAGGTTTGGGGGTTTTTGGTTAAGTTTGTGGGGAAGTTTGTTGTGCCACCAACCACGGCGACAAAAAACACCCCAATTTCAAGATGAATATACACAGAAAAACAATCTTATTTTTAATGTTATTTTTTTTGTGTCTAACATTAAATAGCTGCGTTTTATTGGAACTAATCGGATTAGAAGATTTAGCATTTTTGGAAGAAGAGACTGCTGCAATAGGTGAAAGGTCTGCATTATCTTTTACAAGAGCTGGAGTTTTAATTGAAGATGAATTCGCGTTAACCAGAGCTTTAGATAAAGTATATATTGAAGGTGAGAATTTATTTGTACGAACACGAACTGGTGGTCTGAGAGGTGTTGGCAGAGTTACAGGTAGAAGTACCGTTAACATAGAGCACTTTGGAAATACAAGATTGCCAGGTGAAATTTATAGAGTTTCAAGAAATGGAGTTAGAGTTCGTTCTGGTCCATTCACCCCGCTATACCAAGTATGGGTATAAAAATAATATGTACTCAGGCGGCTATTCTGAGTATTTAAATGTTAATCAGGGTACGGGTGATACCAACTGGTTTTGGATAACACAGTTTGCGGGAACTTATAACGCTAAAGGAAATATTAATGCCTTTAAAATGACCCGTTCTACCAAAGCAGATCTTGATACTTTTTATGTTCTTTTTGATACCACTGGCACTGTTACATCAGTTCAAAATCAAATAGAAGTTGTTTCAAATTCTTTTAAAATTTATCCAAATCCATTTAGCAGCCAATTGAATGTACTTCTTCAAAACTCCACAAGCCTATCAACAATTTGTCTGTATAATATTGTTGGGCAGGTAGTTCTCAAAGAGAGTTTTGATGGTAGTTCACCTGCACAAATCAATACCTCTAATTTACCAAGAGGATTGTATTTGGTCCGGGTAACTTCCTGCGGAAAAGAATTAAACTATAAGGTTATAAAAGACTAAAGGGTTTTAAAATCTCCAATAAAAAAAGGGTATTGCCACAATAGGCAATACCCTTTTTTTATTGTGCAGTATTTTTCCAAATAGAAATTGATTCTTTAAAAATCTATTTCAAATACGCAGTCATTATTCATTCATAAAGCAAGCTGAGTAATTCATTTTTACAATTAGGATTTTACACTTTAAAATCTTGAACTTTGACCCATTACTATGAACTACAAGATTGCACTTTTCATTTTTATTTTATTCTCTCAAAATAGCTATGCACAAAAGATAGCAGAGATGAACCTCCTCATGCAAAAGCATA
>JAPLCZ010000291.1 GCA_026391915.1 Bacteroidota bacterium
ATTATAAATATTCTCTTTATATTTACCCCCTCAAACCAAACAAACAGAACTGAAATTTATGGATGATTTTCAACACGAAAACCGCGAGGAGGTATATTCTCAACGCATAAGAGCAGGCAAAAGAACTTATTTTATTGATGTAAAACCTACCAAAGCGCAGGACTATTATATCACCATTACAGAAAGTAAAAAGATGATGGATGGTGGCTATATGAAACACAAAATCTTTTTATACAAAGAGGATTTTGATAAATTTACTGAAGGGCTTGGAGAAGCCATCAATCATGTAAAAACGCAGCTAATGCCTGAGGTGGATTTCTCTCAATTCAACAGACCAGATTCTGATGGCTATAACAATGATGGCAATGGAGGAGGTGATGGAGGCGATGGCTTGGATGAGTTTGAAAAGGGATTTGATAAGATTTAAAAAACGCTGTCCTCATCAAGTTCTAAATTGTGTTTGGCTTCCCTCCAATCACAATATCCTGAAATGCCAAACCATCGCTTTTGCCACTCCATTTGCCGTGGTGAATTGTAGTAGCACTCATCCCTGATTTGGAAAGAAGGGAGGTTAAGTAATCTTCATTATAAGCCACCTTAAAACTGCGGGTGATGGCATTATGAAGTTTATAATTCCCAAAATCATAGTTGAAATTAATAGCAGATTTGGCCGCATTGAGGTTTTTAATGGATTCCTCATTTAGCAGAAATGCGGTGATGAAACATTTACCGCCTGGCTTTAGCATTTTGCCAATTTGCTTTAGGTAATTTTCAATTTCATCAGGCATCATATTCATAAAAACAGAGGTGAGGAAAATAAAATCAAACTCATCATCTTCAAAAGGGAATTCAAAATCTTTAGCAAGTAGCTTCCCTTTGGTGTTGTAGTTCCGGTTATAAATATCAGAAAGGCGAAAGTTGAAGTTGCCGCTTTTGCGACTGATGTTTCGCTGGCACCAATTCACTATTTGTTTTTTGATGTCAATGCCTTCGTAAGAGCCTTCCTTTTTTAAATAACCCATCAATGGGATGGCAAGCCTGCCCGCACCGCAGCCAATATCCAATACGCGGTGGTGGGGTTGCAATCCCCCCAAATCAATAAAATATTTAAGGTAATTTTCGCCAGCCGCTTTAAACTGATGATAGCCTGTAAAAATTAAACCCCGTGGTGGGGCAATTTTGGTTTGGTTCCCTTTTGCCATGCGCCAAAACCAATCATATGGCGCATAGAAAACCCTCCTTAGTGCAATGTTTTTGGTGATATTAGTGAGTAAAAGGAAATCGTTTTTCATGAGAAATCAAATGCTAAACTAAGGGAAATATGGGAGAGGGCAAATTTAATTTTATCTTCGTCCGTCACAGTTAGGGGAGATTATTTTGATTATTTTGTTTCCTCAATAGGATATCTAGCCTTTTGCTTTTCAGTAAGTATAATTGATAAAATATCAAAAAATATAGCCTTTAAAATATTTCGTTGGTTTGGCTATTTGGTTATGATTTTAGCGTTGATAATTGGAGTTATAGGGAGCATCCTTTTTCTAGTAATTTCTCAAGATTATGAATCTGATAAGAAATTTAATTTTACAGATGAGGGTAAGTCGTATGAGACAAGAAGGTATAGTTTCGGCTTTGCAACACTGGATGATACAAGGTATACATTTGAAACTTACAGAACCTTTAAGTATTTACCTTTCGAAATTCTAATTGATAAAACTAATTTTTTTGACACCAAAACTAAACTAAATATTGGAGGGGAGATAAAAATTGAAGTTAAAGAAAATGGGAATATTGAAACAATAACTTTTAAATCTCCAAACGGAAATACTTTTTCAAAAACACTTCATTGAAAAATCGTGCTGGTCAGGATTTAATTAATCCTGTCCTTTTTTACTATGAGCATTTGCAATGCAGCTTTAAAATGAAAACAGATTAAAAACTTTTATCTCATGACCGCAGGAAATAATTCTAATAGTAAGGAATTCCAGATTCCAAATCTGCAATAGCTGCCACTGAGTTCTAAAGAACCCAGCCAGTTGTGTTTTTCTCTTGCCCAGTTAGCTTTTTCTTAATGGCAGTTGTAGTTTTCTTGTCCCCAGTTGTTTTCATCTTGTGCCCAGCTGTGTTTTTCTTCTGCCACATTGGCATTTTCTCTTGCCCAGTTGTGTTTTTCTCAAGCCCAGCTGTGTTTTCCTCGGCAACTTTGTCAGTTTATGGTGAGGGAATAATCTTGAAATAACAGCCACTACGCCAAACAAAGTAATTCAACTTTTCATTATTCACTATTCACTTCTTTCCCCCACCTTTGCATTGTGAAATCATCACTATTATCTAAATGATACTTATAAAAAAACTCACCCTTCTAATTACCGTTTTTCTGCTTACGGCTGTGGCAACAGATGCGCAATCTTATCTGCGAACTAAAACAAAAAAACTCATCCATTGTGGTTGGGAAACGCCTTTTCCCAATTTTATAAATGATAGCTTGAGCCTTATAGAAAGCCAACCTTTTGATGGAATGGCGATGTTTATTAAATGCCCTGCCCATGATATTAGCATGTGTATGTTTTCGCATGAAAAGGTTACTCAGGCTGATATTCAAGCGCAATTGGATACACTCAAAAAAATAAAATGGACTAAATTTACAGATAACTTTATTTGGGTTTTTACCGCAGACGCAAGCACCATTTCCGACTTTGATTGGTTTAATGATTCTCAATGGATAAATATTAATAACAATGCTGCACTGCTCTCCAAAGTAGTAAATGAGGCTGGTTTAAAAGGGATATTTTTTGATACCGAAAACTATTATGGCGCACTACACCCGTGGTGTATTGGCAAAAAATATCAAGGTAAAACTTATGCTGCCATAGGCAAAAAAGTAAGGCAACGTGGAAAAGAATTTATGACAGCTTTGCAAACGGAAAAGAAAGATATACGGATTTTATCTCTCCTTTTTTATGGCTATTTGGCAAAGGATTCTACGGATGTTTATTCGCCATTAGCAAAATTCTTTTTTGATGGTATGCTGGAAGGGATGAATAGCCAATCACAAATAATTGATGGTGAAGAAGGCCAGTATTGGTCTAACACTACTTATCAATTCCCTTACTGGACAGACTATACAAAAAACATTGTACCGAAGTCAGGTGGCATTGCAACTGGCCTTGATAGCATTTATAAAATGCGGGTGGCAACTTCTGCAGGGATATTTAATAATCAAATGCTTGGACTTGATTGCAAACAAACCGGACTTGATTGCAGCAACAAACTAGATTCTACAACAAGACTTAGGTGGGTGGAACATAACGTATATAATGCTTTATTAAATAATGATGAATATGTATGGCTCTACAACCAAGGTGAAAGCAATTGGTGGCGGAATTTCAAATATAAAAAGGGTGCTAACAGTGCAATTATTTCAGCAAAAAATAAAATCAAAAACCATCAGCGTTTAGGTTTTACTTTGAATAATGCTGATACAACTAAAACTAACCATAGGGGTTTTTACGTTATCAATTCTGATACTTTACTCACTGTTAATTCTACGAATTCAAAAAGACTTTATACCCTAGGCGACTCTATAAGAGTTGCTGTTAAAAGCAATGATGTTTGGGCAAATTATGTGAGGTGTTACATAAATGGTGTGATGATAAATCAGATTCCATTTGGGCCTTTCAAGTATAATTTTGATACGCTTAAGGAAGGGGTTTATGATATTTATGCTCTTGGATATTCTCTTACAGCAAAACTCATCCAAAGCAATTATATTACTATTGAGGTGAAGTCAAAACTGAGTTCTATTCAATCTCAACCTGAAATTAATCCCACTTTTAAAATTTCACCAAACCCAACTTCTGGTATTTTTACTTTGGATTTCATAGAGCCTACCACAGGGAAAATTGAAATTATAAATATGGTAAGGCAGACTGTATTTACTAAGAATATTATAGAAGAAACCAACCTAAAAATAGATATGGATAAATTTCCAAAAGGAGTTTATTTTGTAAAAGAAAGCTGCAAATCAAAACAAATATCTTTTAGTAAACTGATATTGCAATAGGAGAAGTTTAGAGTTTTTTAATCCCTCAATTTCCCCCACCTTTGCATGGTGAAGTCATCACTCATCTTTGCATTATTAAGAAAAGAAATTCTGCTGGAGTACAGGCAGAAATACGCCTTTAATGGGATTATCCTATATGTGCTAACTACGCTGTTTTTAATACAGATTAGTTTCCAGGCAATGCTGCCCAATGTGTGGATTACCATGCTATGGATGGTGATGCTTTTTGCTTCTGTAAACGCGGTGGCTAAAAGTTTTTTGCAGGAGGGCGCAGGCAGGATGCTGTATTATTACACCATCAGCAGTCCGCAGAATATTATCCTTTCCAAATTTTTATACAATGCCATTTTGCTTTCTGTTTTGGCGCTACTTACCTATGGCGGCTTTATCCTTTTCTTTGAAAATATTGTAGAGAATCTTGGGTATTTTCTGTTGGTATTACTCACGGGTAGTATTGGTTTTGCTGCCAGCTTTACCATGATTTCTGCCATTGCCAGCAAAGCAAAAGGCAGCGCTACCCTCATGACAATTTTGAGTTTCCCTATCATTATCCCGCAAATATTATTACTCATCAAACTCACCAAAAGGGCGGTGGAGGGTTATCCCCTCATCCTTGATTACAAACTTCTATTGGCGCTGGGCGGCATAAACATCTCTGTGTTTATTGTTTCTCTGTTGCTGTTTCCGTACCTTTGGCGCGAATAAAAAACATGGTTTTGAAGTCCTATTGGTGGAAATTTCTTTCTTTTGCTCTTTTAGTTTATGTATGTGTAGTGGGTATGTTGACGCCCATAAGTTCCGGCATTGCGGAACTGACCCCCGAAACCGCCAAAGCAGGTGAGAAAGTTTCTCTTTCTGTGCTTGGATACAACACTCATTTTAATGATGCGCCAAGCAAACTAAAAGTCTGGTTGATTTATCAGGCAAAAGGAGATACTATCAACATCTGCCCTGATAATATTTCAGTAAAGGATAACGCAAATCTTACTGCTACTTTCCAACTTCCTGCTAAAATAAAAGAGGCAGGGCGTTCCGTTTATTTTGCTTTTGTAATTAATAACCCTACTGATGGCACCTTTGCTAAAGATGGTGCTTTTGCGGTGGAATATCCTGCCAATACACAAAAGGAAAGTTTTAGCAATGGCAGTTGCAGCCCAGAGGTAAAATCAAACAAAGCAAAGGGATTTATTTTCCCTTACAGATATATTTTGGAAGAGAGTATCCGCAATCTTTTCTTTCATGTGCCTATGTGGTTCGCTATGTTTTTGCTTTTTGGTATGAGTGTATTTTATGCCATCCGCTATCTTTATAAAACCAATGAAATTGATGATATAAGGTCTTCTCAATTTGCTTTTGCAGGGATGCTGTTTGGCATCTGTGGCCTGCTTACAGGGATGATTTGGGCTAAGCATACGTGGGGGCAGTATTGGGTTTTTACAGATACCAAACTCAACGGTGCGGGTATTATTACGCTGATGTATTTTGCATATATCGTGTTGCGTAATTCCATCCCTGAAACTAAAACACGGGCTAAAATCTCTGCGGTTTATAACATCTTTGCTGCGGTGGCAATCATCCCATTGCTATTTGTGTTGCCTAATAATTCAGACTCATTGCACCCCGGCAACGGAGGCAATCCGGGTTTTAAATCTTATGATTTGGACTTGAATATGCGCATGGTTTTTTATCCTGCCGTAATAGGTTGGATGATGTTAGGCTATTGGATTGCGCAACTCCGAATCAGAATAAAATTACTTGAAAATTCAATCTTAGAAAATGAATAAAAAACTGCTTGCACTCCTTATGATTTTGGTAGCAGGAACTGCCTTTGCGCAAACTGCTAAGAGCCGCTATGAATCCATGCACAACAACGGAAAAATCTATGTTACGGTAACAGTATTTGCCATTATCATTGTGGCATTTTTTGTATACATGTTTATGCTTGACCGCAAAGTGGGCAGGCTTGAAAAAGCACTAAATAACAAACAAAAATGAAGAGGACTCATTTAATTGCATTGCTTGTAATTGCTGCCTGCACAGTAGCAATTTTTCTATCTGTTGGCAAAACCAGCAACTATGTTACCTTCCCTATTGCAGATGAAAATACCAAAAAAGATTTTCATGTGGTGGGCAGTTGGGTGAAAGAAAAAGGTGTAGAATACAACCCTGAAAAAGACCCCAACTATTTTGCTTTTTACATGAAGGATACTGTGAATACCATACGCAAAGTAATATATCACAGCAATAAACCTCAGGATTTTGAGAGGGCAGAGAGAGTTGTGGTTGTGGGTAAATCTACAGGAAATAATTTTGAAGCATCTCAGATTTTGAGCAAATGCCCTTCAAAATATAATAACCAAACCATCAATATTAAAGAGGAGAAAAAGACTTCTCTTAAATGACTCCTGCACCAATACAATATGTAAATGAAAACCTAACCGCAGGCAACTGGGGTTATTTTTTTGTGGTGCTATCCTTTGGGGCAGCATTCTTTGCCATGCTTGCCTATATCATGTTTATGCGCACCCGCGAAAGCGGTTGGAAGCTGATGGCACGTACTGGTTTTGCCCTACATGGCATTGGGGTAATTGGCATTGGGGTAATGCTTTTTTTCTTAATTTTTAATCACAGGTTTGAGTATTATTATGTGTGGAATCATTCCTCAAGGGATTTGCCTACACATTATATCCTTGCGTGTTTTTGGGCAGGGCAGGAGGGGAGTTTTCTCCTCTGGACTTTCTGGCATGTTATCCTTGGCGGCATACTAATTTGGAGAGCCAAAACTTTTGAAACCCCTGTGATGATTGTGATTTGTGCAGTGCAACTCATGCTTGCCTCTATGCTGCTTGGGCTTGATAAATTAGATATTTTTGGGAGCATTGTTAACCTCCCAATCAAACTGGGTAGCAATCCTTTTATACTTCTCAGGAAGGCAATGCCTAATATCCCTTTCTTTACTGACCCCAACTTATGGCGGGGCTGTGGCAACGCAGATACACAGAATGGGTGAAGCCCGTTTTGCCTTGGGCTTTGTTCAATGGGATGATATTGGGTACAGGCATTTTGATGGGTGGCGCATGGGCTTATGAGGCTTTGAGTTTCGGTGGGTTTTGGGCATGGGACCCGGTTGAAAATGCCTCTCTTGTTCCGTGGCTGATTGTAATTGCAGGCTTGCATTGTCTGGTAATTTACAGAGCCCGCAAATCAGGGTTAGCCGCGGCTTTTATATTTGTTCCTGTTGCTTTTTTCTTGATATTATATTCTACTTTTTTAACCCGTAGCGGGATACTGGGTGATTCTTCTGTGCACTCTTTTACTGACCTTGGTCTATCAGGGCAGTTGCTTATTTTTATGGCAATTTTTGGAGTAATGGCAATAGTGAGTATTGTTTATAACTGGCGCAATATCCCTAAAACAGAAAAAGAAGAAAGCACTTATAGCAGGGAGTTTTGGATGTTTATTGGCTCTTTGGTTTTGAGCATTTCATGCATCCATATTGTGGTGTTTACTTCCATTCCTGTTATTAATAAAATTATGCAGGCGTTTAACCCGCATGGTAAATTGATTGCCCCACCCTTGGATGTTATAGGCACTTACCACACAGTGCAAATTCCACTGGCCATTATCATTGCTTTGATGAGTGGCTTTGCCCAACATCTTAAATATAAAAAATCTCATCCTTTATTGTTTTGGAAAAAGGTTGGAGTGAGTGCTGGCTTGGCTGTCATTCTTTCTGCTATCTATGCTTTTATAATTGATTTAAGAGATGTGAATCTGTTGATTTTACTTACTGCCTCTGTCTTCAGTATTATCTGCAATCTTGAGATTATCATTGGCTTTTTACGGAATAAAAAATACGCCGTTAGTGGTGCTGCTGTGGCACATATTGGTATTGCCTTAATTCTTATTGGTGCATTGGTCTCCAATGGGAAACGTGAAATTTTATCTTTAAATACTGAGGGCATCAACATTTTTAAGAACGCTTCAGCCAAAGATAAGTTGGAAAATAAAGTGATGTACAACGGGCTTAAAGTATATATGTGCAAAAATATGGAAGCCGTTTACCTTGCTGATTCCTTTGCTGGCAGGTATGTGTATTACAAAATCCGTTACCGCAAATATGATAATGAATGGAAGGAGCTAAAAGAAGAATTCACAGTGCACCCCACCATGATTTATAACAAAAATAAAGATGAAATCAGTGGGCCTTCGCCGGATACAAGGCACTACCTCACCAAAGATATTTTTACTGCTATCAGCTTTGCGCCCAATAAAAATGCGCCTGATTATCAGGTGACCTATGATACTGCTTTTGTAATTCATCTTAAGCCCAAACAGACTATTAAAGTAGATAGTTTCACCGTCACTTTAAGAAACATAGAGAAGTTTGAAAACAAACTCCCTGATGGAAAAGGTATGGCTTACCGCGTGCTTTTAACCCTTGAAGTGAATGATGGCAACCTCACCAAAACCGTAACCCCTGCCCTTATTTTAACCAATGGCACCATCAGCCATGAGGATGGTGAAATACACGATTTCGGTTTGGGTTTTAGTTACCACACGGTAAATCCAGATAAAGATGAACACGAAATTATTATCTCCAAAGGCAAACGCCCCACGCCGGATTTCATCACCGTAAAAGCCTACATTTTCCCATACATTAATGTGCTATGGATTGGTAGCCTTGTGATGATTATTGGCTTCCTGATGAGTATCTGGAAGAGGAGGAAATAACTAAGACTACTCCACTGTTACACTCTTCGCCAAATTCCTTGGTTGGTCAACATTGCAACCACGCATTACCGCAATATGGTAAGCCAATAGTTGCAGAGGAACAACCGAGAGCAAAGGGGTAAGTACCTCATCCGTTTCAGGAATTTCTATCAGGTGGTCAGCAAGAGCACTGATGGAAGTATCGCCTTTGGTAACCACTGCTATAATTTTTCCTTTGCGGGCTTTTACTTCTTGCACATTGCTTACTACTTTTTCGTAATGCAATTTGTTGGAAGCAATTACTACCACAGGCATGCTCTCATCTATTAAAGCAATAGGGCCATGTTTCATCTCTGCTGCAGGATAACCTTCTGCATGTATGTAAGAAATTTCTTTGAGTTTTAATGCACCTTCCAATGCAACAGGGAATTGGTATCCTCTGCCTAAATACAGGCAGTTAGGGGCATCTTTATATATCTCAGCAATCTCTTTAATGAGTCCATCAGACTTTAGGAGTTCGCGAATTTTATCTGGGATATTTTCTAACTCTACCAAAACTTCGTTTAATCTTTCTTGAGAAATTTTACCACGTTTAAAGGCAATCCTCAAAGCAATCATGGTGAGTACTGTAACCTGTGCAGTAAATGCTTTGGTAGAAGCTACACCAATTTCAGGACCTGCGTGGGTATAAACTCCAGCATCGGTAATACGAGGTATGGAAGAGCCCACCACATTACAAACTCCCCATATAATGGCGCCCTTTTCTTTCGCCATTTGTAAGGCAGCTAAAGTATCTGCAGTTTCACCTGACTGCGAAATAGCAATCACTAAATCCCCATCCAAAATAATTGGATTTCTGTATCTGAATTCAGAAGCATACTCCACCTCAACAGGGATTCGGGCCAATTCTTCAATAAGATATTCACCTACCAAACCCGCATGCCATGAGGTGCCACATGCAACAATGATAATGCGTTTTATATTTTCAAATGAATTCTCAAATCTTGATAAACCGCCCAATTGCACAATGCCATCTTTCACGCGAATTCTACCTCTAAGACAATCTGTAATAGACTCCGGTTGGCTATAGATTTCTTTAAGCATAAAATGCTCAAAGCCGCCCTTCTCTAAGGTTTCAAGATTGATTTCTAATTCTTGAATATAGTGGTTAGCCACTTCATTATCTATAGTTTTTATAGTGAGTTCCCCATCCCTGATGGTTGCCACTTCGTTATCTTCAAGATATATTACATTGCGGGTATATTCCACAATGGGTGTAGCATCAGATGCAATAAAATGTTCGCCCTCTCCTACTCCAATTACCATAGGGCTACTCTTTCTGGCTCCTATCAAAACATTAGGCTCTTTACTGCTCATTACCACAATGGCATAAGCTCCAATCACCTCACACAAAGCCAACCTCACAGCTTCCTCTAAATTTACATTTTCCTTTTTCTGTATGTCATGAATTAAATGGACAAGCACCTCTGTATCCGTTTGACTTACGAATTCGTAACCACGATTGATAAGTTCTTTTTTAAGTACTTCATGGTTCTCAATAATCCCATTATGGATTACTGATAAAGTACCATCAGCGGAAGTATGTGGGTGTGCATTTACATCACTAGGTTCACCGTGAGTTGCCCAACGTGTGTGCCCCATGCCAACATGACCGGTAACATCCTTTCCTTCGCAAAAATCATTGAGGTCATTTACTTTCCCTGCAATTTTATAAACATTGAGGGCAGCAGTTTCTTCACTGATTAGTGCAATTCCGGCGCTGTCATAGCCGCGATATTCTAATCTTTGTAATCCTTTAATAAGGATTGGTTTTGCTTGCCTATGACCAATATATGCTACTATTCCACACATTCTTCTATTGTTTTATGATTGTTAGAGAAATTTTCGTTTTGAGATTTTGCCGCGTTTTCTAAAACCCTGCCAACAGCTGCGGCAACTGGATTTGCTTTTACTAGCAACTCTTTAAACTGCTCCAAATATAAGGACTGCATTCCATCTGATAAAGCCTCCTCAGGATTTGGATGAATCTCCAACACCAAACCATCAGCACCTGCGGCTATGGAGGCAAGACTTAATGGCGTTACCAAACTGCGGATTCCTGTACCATGGCTTGGGTCTGCCCAAACAGGTAAATGGCTGAGTTCTTTTACCAATGGGATGGCTGCAATATCCATTGTGTTGCGCACTGTTGTATCAAAAGTGCGTACACCTCTTTCACACATAATTATTTTTTCTTGCCCTTCGGTGAGTAGGTATTCTGCTGCCATTAGCCACTCATCTATGCGGGCATACATTCCTCTTTTTAGCAAGATGGGTTTATCTACTTTGCCAAGTTGTTTGAGGAAATAAAAGTTCTGCATATTGCGTGAGCCCACCTGAATAATATCAGCGTATGGCGCAATTTCATCTATCAAAGAAGTATCAATTACCTCTGTTACTACACTCAATCCAAAAGCATCTGCTGCTTTGCGGATAAGCTTTAACCCCTCTTTACCCAAACCCTGAAAAGAGTAGGGTGAAGTGCGTGGTTTATAAGCCCCGCCTCTAATAAATTTCACTCCAACAGAGTTAAGAAATTGAGCTACTTTAAAAATCTGCTCTTCACTCTCCACGGAGCAGGGGCCTGCAACAATATTGATGGCATTGCCACCAATTAAATTCCCGTTAACAGAGAAAGTTGTTCTTTCTTTTTTCCATGAAAGGCTTGCGAGGCGATACTCTTTGTTGATGTCAATCATATCCTCAACCGCTGGGAGGCGGCTGATGGTATCTGCCAACTCAGCAGAGAATTTTTTCTGTATTGCAATAAGAGAATATCCATATCGGGTGAGGATTTGATATGGAAAATAATTGGTATCCAACCAACTTTTTACGTCTGATATTTCTTTATCAGAGGCTTCACTCTTAATTTTTAAAATCACTTTCTGAGGTTGGTATAGATTAGTTTAAGCTTTGGTTTTTTGCCAGTAGTAGCATAGCGTGTGGCAAGGATTACCCGCTTTGCTGTAAGTGGATTATCAGCAGGGATAAATAGGTTCATTCCATTGGCATCCACATAGCCGGGTTGTTTTTTATATCTCTCCAAAAGGTTTTGGATGTGATGGGTAATTATAAAATTATAACTCTGTTTTTGGGCATTCCATTTACCATCAAATTCTTTAAATAAATCATCAGTATAGGTTTGGTCAAAAGCAGTATTCTTAGTTTCGTTATCGCCATTACTCCCTCTAGGGAAAATAAGCAGTTGCGGACTCTCAGGATAATTATCTGGCGAAGGATAAACCTTTGGTAGCTCCAATGCTGCCTGCAAAACTGCAGCATTCTTCTGGGCTAATTTCTCAAGGTTTTTAAATTTGATATTTACTTTTAGACCACTTAGGGGTTGAAGGTAAACTTCGGGGTAAGTAGTGGAGGATGTCTTTAGTTGAATAGAAGCTTTACTGGTAGCAAATATGTGACGATATGTTGCAACTCTATTGCTTTCCTTTGTAAACTTTAAAATTAATTTAGATGAGTCATTATAATTTATCTCTAATCTTGAAGAGTCCGTAAGTACAAAAGGCATTAATGTGTTTGGTGAGTTTGCTTTTATACCTATTCCTTTAAGAAGAGTTGTAAACGAGTTGTTATCAGCATAGTTTTTCTTATCAGTTCTCAAAAGTCTTCCTCCAAATGAAGTGTCAAGATTCACTACTAAAAAACTATCTGTTCCACTCAACAAGCCAGCAAATGCTCCAATCCTGCTGCCGGACATAAGTTTATTTGAATAAAAATTAGTGTTGTCAAGCTGGTTGTAAATCTGTTCAATATCAATAACCTGATAATTCAAACTACCAAAATAAGCACGAGTCCCAGAATATCTAAGATAAAGTTTAACATCTTTAATTTTCTTAAAAGAATCCACCTTGGTAGGGCTGGCGGCTAGCCTAAGTTGTCCATAAACAGAGGCCATTGTATACCCCATTACCGGGTCATCAAAACCACCAATCATATCCTTAGATAAATTATTAGTCAACACCGAATTCCAAAGCACTGTTTGCATTTCTACAATTACTGAGGTATCATCTAAAGGCACCACAGATTGGTCTGGTGTGGCGCTTTTTACGGATATGTCTTTTGCCTTATCGCAGGAAATAAATACTCCTGCAAAGGCAAAAAATAAGACTAATAAGAAGGCATTATTTCTTTTCAAGAACGCTTGACTCAAGTAATGAATGATAAAATTCAAGATGGGTTTCGCCGAAATTAGCATCGTCCTTATCAATGAAATTAAGCACAGGTTTGTTAAGCTCATAAGCCATTTTAATCAATGACTCATCCACCTCTTGATTGCCAATGGTAATTGCATCGGAGAAAGTGATTCCTGTTTTGTAGAAATCACTGCAATCAGGCTCCCCAAGAAACTCAAATGCTTCTTTCTTTTGCGCCGTCATAGCAGCTTTTTCGCTGAACTTAGGATTCATGGTTTCATCAAATTGGTTTTCCACCAATGTATAGATGAATTTAGTATTGCGGAATACTGGTTCTATTTTACTCACTGTGCGGGCATACATAGGCATTAATGCGCCCATCCATCCTTGGCAATGGATGATGTCAGGAATCCATCCTAACTTTAAGATGATTTCAATATTTCCTTTACCGAAGAAAATTGCTCTCTCATCATTGTCTTCATAAAACTTCCCTTTCTCATTATGGAAGAAATGTTTTCTGCCAAAGAAGTCGTCATTATCCAAAAAGTAAATCTGCATTTTTGCAGCAGGCAAAGAGGCAACTTTAATAATCATTGGGTTATCCTCATCACCCACAGGAATGTTAATACCGGAAAGTCTGATGACCTCATGCAGGCGGTGTTTGCGTTCTTTGATTGTGCCAAAGCGAGGCATGAATACACGCACCTCCATTTCTTTGTTTTGCATAATCTGGGGCAAAGCCCTTGCGCTGAAAGCTAATGGCGTCATCTCTACATACGGCGTCATTTCATGTGTAACGTACAAAATTTTCAATTTACTCATAATGTGTGTTTATGCTGTTAGGTTAGTTCCAAAAGGTGATGCTATAACAACGAAGCCTGAAGAAAAGTTACTTAAAAAAGAGTCTTTAATGTGGAAAGAAAGAGAAGAGAAAAGTTTTTTTCGGGAGATATCCACCACAGTTCGTTGCTAAATAGAATTACAAAATTAAACATAATTACGCGGTTTAAAAAAATATACTTTAGTTTTGGCGTCTATTTGCCTAAAATTACATGCTGCAAAAAGCAACAAAAGTTTATGAAGTTCAGGACTTTATTAGCCTACAAAAGTCCGCGGGAAAGAAAATTGGATTTGTGCCTACCATGGGTGCTTTGCACCAAGGTCACCTGAGTTTGATAGAAAAAAGCAACACCGAAACGGATGTTACGGTCTGCAGTATTTTCGTAAACCCAACTCAGTTTAATAATGCCGGAGACTTTAACCGCTACCCAAGGAATATTGAAGAAGATTTAGAGATGCTCTCCCTCTCAGGTTGCGATTTTGTGTTCTTCCCTATGCCTGAAGAAATGTACCCTGATGGAGAATTTAAAACTATAAACTTTCATGCAGGCTCTTTGGGGGAGGTAATGGAAGGCAAACACCGCCCCGGGCATTTTGAGGGAGTAGCTGCTGTTGTAAAAAGGTTATTTGACATCGTAAATCCTGATATTGCTTTCTTTGGTTTAAAAGATTTCCAACAAGTAGCTATTATTAAAAAGATGGTTGCTGATTTTAACCTCTCTGTAAAAATTATAGGTTGCCCAACTATTAGGGAGATGGATGGATTAGCGATGTCATCAAGAAATAAATTGCTGAATGCAGACCAAAGAATTAAGGCGGCATTTATCTATAAAATATTAAAAGAAGCAGTTTTTGAATTCAAAACCCAACCTGCAAAAGCTGTTATACAACATGCATTGGCAGATTTTGCAGCCAATGGAAGTTTTGCCATAGATTATTTTGATATTTGCAGTGCGGAAACACTACTACCCATCACCAATTATACCCCACAAACCCCTGCGGTTATTTGCATAGCCGCCTATTTAGGAGAGGTGAGATTGATTGACAATATGCAGGTAGATTAAGTTAATTCCGACTGAATAATTATGCTAATTGAAATCTTAAAATCCAAAATTCATCGTGTAAGGCTAACCGAAGCTGACCTAAATTATGTTGGTAGTATTGCCATTGATGAAGACCTTATTGAAGCCGCTAACCTTATTGAAGGGGAGAAAGTACAAGTGCTGAATATTAATAACGGAAATAGATTGGAGACTTATGTTATTAAAGGCCCTCGTGGGACTGGCTCTATAAGCCTCAATGGACCCGCGGCGCGCCTCGCCTTGGTGGGTGATGTTGTAATAATAATATCTTATGCCACCATGGACTTTGAGGAAGCCAAAAACTTCCGCCCATGGGTTATTTTCCCTGATGAAAACAACCGCCTAAAACGCTAAGCAGTTTGGGCAACCTCATTAAGTTTTTTATTTTTCTTGGGATAGGTGGTGTGCTGATTTGGCTCTCTGTAAAGAACCTTACCCAAGATGATATCACCCACATAAAAGAATCGCTTGCCAATGCTGATTATAGCCTGGTAATTCTATCCACTATTATTTCAATTTTGGCGCACATAAGCCGGGCTATAAGGTGGAAGATGCTCTTAGCTCCCTTGAATCATTATCCTAAAACATCAAATACTTTTTTTGCTGTAATGGTAGGCTATTTAGCCAATTATTCTGTGCCGCGTTTAGGAGAAATTAGCCGTTGTGGCGTACTCACCCGTTATGAAAAAATACCCTTTACAGAATCCTTAGGAACTGTGGTGGTAGAGAGGATTTTTGATGTAATCTGTTTCTTTTTAATTGTTGGGATTATGCTACTTACCCAAGCCCATGAGATGTATGAATACCTCAACCAAAACTTTTTTGGGGTAATGCAAAAAAAAATGGATGTGATGATGGCAAGCCCCATAAAATTGAGTATAGTCATCATAATATTTGTGGGATTTATTGCAGGATTTTTCTTTTTCCGCAAGAAGATATTTGGGATGCTTGGCAGCAAAATATCAGGCTTTATACAAGGCTTTATTGATGGCATGCAAGGCATCCGCAAACTAAAAAGCCCATGGCTTTTTATTGCCCACTCCATCTTTATTTGGGTGGTGTATTATGGTTGTATGCACATCATCTTTTTAAGCATAAAAGAAACCGCACACCTTAGCATTGGGGCAGGATTAACGGTGTTTATTGCAGGTACTTTAATGGTGATGGTAACCCCCGGTGGATTGGGGGCTTTCCCCATTGCAGTGCAAAGCGTATTGCTGATTTATGCCATCAATTCCAATACAGGATTGGCAGTGGGGTGGCTGGTTTGGCTGGCACAATTTGTAATGATAGTACTGGTGGGGCTTATTTCTCTAATTTTGCTACCCATCCTCAATAGACATAATGACCCTACACCAACTCCCGCAGAATAGATACGAATATACCCTTACCAAAATCCTAACGCAGGAAAACCTTCGCCACATGGTGGCGTATTGGAGGTTTAAGGGGTTAAAGATTGCTTTTACCAATGGCTGTTTTGATATCCTCCACAAAGGGCATATTGATTATTTAGCCCATGCCTCTGCACTTGCAGATATATTAATTGTAGGTGTAAATACTGATGCCTCTGTAAAGAGATTGGGCAAAGGTGCTAACCGCCCTTTGCAGGATGAGGAAAGCCGTTCTCTTATTATTGCATCTCTAAGTTTTGTAGATGCTGTTATCCTTTTTGATGAAGACACCCCCCTCAATCTCATCACACAAATAAAACCTGATGTACTTATTAAAGGTGCGGATTACACCATAGAAACTGTTGTTGGTGCCAAAGAAGTTTTAGCCTATGGCGGCAAGGTAGAGCTCCTCCCCTATTTGGAGGGATATTCTACCACCAAAATTGAGGAGAAGATAAAGGGAGTTTAACCTAAATACGTC
This sequence comes from Bacteroidota bacterium, assembly GCA_026391915.1. Taxonomy (GTDB): domain Bacteria; phylum Bacteroidota; class Bacteroidia; order CAILMK01; family CAILMK01; genus JAPLCZ01. The sequence continues at coordinate 16,779 of JAPLCZ010000291.1, forward strand.
AAAAAAAAAGCGGAACCGAAGTCCCGCTTTTTTTATTTAAAACTATTTGAGTTTTATTTGATGTGAAGCACTGGTTTGCTAACCACCGTATTCCCAATAATCATTTTAACAATATAAAGATTAGAGTTTAAACCAAATTCAGATGGGTTGAAATTGTAGGTGTGCTGCCCTGCATCAGCATGGCTTAAGTTTTCTTTTACAATCTCTTTCCCAGTGATGTCGGTAATTAAAATCTGAACCTGAGAAGCCTCTGTTAAAGTATATTCAACATTAATCATTTCCTTAAATGGATTTGGATAAATCTTTAGATTAAAGTTAGAAGTTGAAACTTCAATTGCTGTGATAGAAACACCAAGTGGGTCTGATGAAGTGCTGCAACCACCTGCATCAGTTACTACCACTCTGTATTTACCACTCACTGTAGCCGTATAAGTTTGGTTGGTAGCACCAGAAATCAAAGTATCATTTCTATACCATTGGTTGTTGGTGGTGGCGGTAGAAGTAAGCACTGTTCCGCTGATAGAAATAGAAGGTTTGGTTGGGCCAGCATTCACTGTAATCTTCACCGCAGATGATGTGTTTTTGCAACCGCCATCACTTACTATGACGGTATAATCTCCACCCGCTTTTGCGTAATGATTTTGGTTGGTAGCCCCTGATACATCTTTGCCATCTAACTGCCATTGGTAGGAGTAACCTGTTCCTGAATTGGCAGAAATTAAACTGCTATCTCCACTACAAATGGTTGATTTGCCGCCAAGGGTTGCAGTAGCAGTTGGCTTAATGCCGGTGGTTACTTTTGCCACATTAGAGGTAGATGAACAACCTGTTTTATTAGTCAATCTCACTGCATAATCTCCAGCAGATTTTACGGTAATTGATGATGAAGTAGCACCACTAATATCTGTTGTGTTTTTTATCCATTGGGCACTTTCCCCTGAGCCAACTGTGGTTAATAAAATTACTGAATCACCACTACAGAAACCTAATGCACCCACATTGGTGATACTTGGTTTGCTTGGTGAAGTATTAATAGTAATAAGTGTTGCAGATGAAGTAGCAGAACAACCCGAAGAAACTTTTACAGTATAGTTGCCTCCTGTTTTTGCATAGAACTTATCAGTGGTAGCACCACTGATTGCAGAGCCGCCCAACATCCATTTGTAGGTGTAGGTTTTGGAAGTATCTGCCTGCAATAAAACACTATCCCCGCTACAGAAAGTAGTAGCACCCTTAGCCGTAATATTAGCTGTTGGAGGAGGTGTGATAGTTACCGTTACTGCCGTTGAGGTGGAGCTGCAACCAATGCTATTAGTTACTGAAACCTGATAGCTGCCTGCAGTTTTTGCTACATAGTCGGGCATTGTATCGTTTTTAAGAACGCTGCTATTTTGCCTGCTGGGCAAACGCTATTGCTAACTATTACGCGGTAATTACCTGCTTTAGAAGCATAGAAATTAACACCTGTTGCCCCACCAATTGCGCTGCCGTTGTATAGCCATTTGTAAGTTAAGCCAGAGCCCGAAGGCGCAATAAGCACCATGCTATCTCCTGAACAAATGGCAGTAGATTTAGCCACTATGGTTGCGGTGGGTTTGCTAAGTACGCTTACTGTTACAGCAGTTGCATTGGCTTGGCAACCTGTAATATTATCTACCCTTACGCCATAACTGCCAGATGCTTTTACCCATAAATCCATTTTGGTTTCGCCTTTAATATCTTTACCACCAAGAGTCCATTGGTAGGTATTGCCACTGCCTGTATTTGCAGTAAGTTTTACAGAGTCTCCTGAACAGAAAGTGAGGGAAGAAGAATTACTAATTGAAACTTTGGGTTGAACACAAGCATTAACTTTAGCAAGAAACCCATCCCAATAACCAACTGTAGAAAGTGTAATTGAACCAAATACTGCACTACCAGTTGATGAATAAGGAGAATTGGTTCTATTATAATCACCGCAGAAATAATAATTACCTTTATTATCTGTGGTAACACCTGTTGCATAATCAATATTTTTACCTCCCGCCTTAACCCCCCATGTTGGCTTACCCGAACTGTCAAAGGCAACCATAAACGCATCTAAAGTTCCAGTAGTAGTAGTTTTTAGAAGCAATGAACCGTGCCTTAAAGAATCAATCAATAATCCTGAAACTATCAAATTACCCCCTTTATCAACCACAATATCTGAGACCTGTTCATTCCCTAATCCACCTGACGATTTTACCCAAATTGACTTGCCATTTGCATCAAACTTAGAAAGCCCAATATCAAAAGAACCATTGCTGATTGTCATATTTTTTCTAAATATCAATGTATCTAAAAATCGGGTTGCTAAACAACTATTGCCATATTTATCTACATCAAGATTATATGTATAACTCCTACTATTTCCTTCTGCCCCTAATGCCCATTGCAAATTACCTTTTATATCATATTTTATCAGCAATGTTTTCCTTGCACCATTGGATTTTAGAGTATCAGTTCCAAGAATTAAGGTATCACCAAATGTGCCTGCGATATAGGAGTTCCCAGAACTATCAACTCCAATCCCGTACCCACTTTCCAAACCTTTACCACCGAAGTTTTTCGCCCAATTAACCACACCTGCTGAATCAATTTGAGAAATGAAACCATCATAGCCTGCATTTGATGTAAGAGTAGTTGAGCCTATAGTTGTTACAGTATCAAAATATCCAGTGACGTAGGTATTGCCAGCCCAATCTGTAGATAAATTATTTACTCCTTCATCATTTGGACCACCCAACACTGTTCCCCAACTAACCCAACCTGATGGGGTTACTTTTACAACAAACATATCATCTGAATCGTTGGAAGTTATTGTAACTGCTGAACCACCTGTACCATAAAAATCTGCTGTTCCACCAGAAGATGCGTTGAAGCTAAGAAGGTCATCATTAAAACCACCTCCAATATATACGTTACCTGCCGAATCTAATGATATTGACCTTGCCATATCTGAATATGAACCCCCTCCTTGCACCAACCATTGTGGTACTCCATTAGGGTCATATTTTACAAGATATACATCAAACTGACCACTCCCTTTTGCAGTTTTAAGGGCTGTTTTACCCGTACCAAAAGTTAGCGTTTGTGATGACCACCAATATCCACATACGTAGACATTACCTTGCTTATCAACTTTAGTGGATGAAGAATAATCATCCAGCAGGCTTCCCATTTTAGTTGCCCACTTCCAAGTAGGCGTTTGTGCAGTTGCAAACTTTGCAAAGAGACAAAGAAGCAATAGAAGTTTTAAGTTTTTCATATTATTGTATTTTAATTTTTTGTTGATTTTTTATTTTTTGTTTATGTTATTTTTTGTTTCATGTTTCCTATTATCAAGTCCTCCTCTTAGCAACCCCTAAACGGCCCTTAGCAGCCTATACACCATTCTTAGCAGCTTCTAAACGGCTCTTAGCAACTCAAAACCTATACTTAAAAATCTTCAACCTACCTTTAGCAACCTCACTCCTATTCTTAGTAATCTTCAAACGGCTTTTAGCAGCTCAAAACCTATACTTAGTAGCCTTCAAACGGGTCTTAGCAGGGGCTAACCTACTCTTAGCAGGCCTCAAATTCTCTCTCTCAACTCTTAACTCACAACACTCAACCCATTAAGCTGGTGCACCACCGCCTCCACCTTCCGCAGGAGGAGTATTTCCTCCAGTCCCTTGTCCATGTAGTGCCCTGTTAATTTTAGCATAACTAAATTCATCACTCTTAGCCCTGTCCCTTTTATATAAGTCTTGCGCTAGTTTGCAAATCTTAATTACATCCTTATAAATTCCATTAAAAATAGCAATATCAGCATCTGTAACCTCCTTGCTACTCTGTTTCAAACCCTCCTGTTGCACATTCAAAGTGCTAAAATCCACTGCCTGCCCTTGCACCCCATCCAATAGCGCAGCACTCACATGCTTTGCCATGAGGTCAGTTCTCAAAGTCGGGGTTAGCCCATTCTTAAAAGTAAATAAAAAATCAACCATAGCCTGTTGGTTGCCATCCTTCACACCCTTGTAGTGCGCTGTAAAACCCAACTCATCAAAAGCCCTTGTTTGCAAAGCCAAATCCACTACATCATCCAATAAATCATCAATGTCAAGGTGCAAACTTGTAATCATCTCCTCCAACTCCCCATATTTTCCCACCAAAGCAAGCGTTTTCTGCTTCTGCCCACTCTTAGGCGTATGCCCAAGGTTCGTTGCCATAGCATTCGCAATCCTTGTTTTAATGTTCACAAAATAAGGAGCAACCCAATTCGGTCTCCTCACAATCAGTTCTCCTTCCTTCAAAATCGCATGGTCAATAATCACATCACAAGTAGTCAACATATCCACGTCACTACTAGGGTAAAGTCTTTTAATTGTCATATCTGTTTTTTGATTTTAGTCCACAAGGTTAAGGATTTTTTTTTAAAGGATAAAATTTTTGTGAGATGCAAAAGAATTCTTCTGTCATTAGCAATCTTTTTTTTTCTACTTTTGACCTTCTAAATTTTAAAGGAAATGACAGCGCCAAAAGCCACCCATGAGAATGATGTTTTGATGAATGCCAGCGAAGAGTATTTGCCTAATGAGGCAATGCTAAAAGATTGCATCATCACCAATGAAGAATATGAAAAACTATATGCAGAGAGCATTGCCAACCCAGAAGAATTTTGGGCTGGTGTGGCACAGGAGAGTTTGCATTGGTTTAAAAAGTGGGACAAAACTTTTGTATGGGATTACCCCAATTACCAATGGTTTGCAGGTGGCAAATTGAATATAACTTATAACTGCTTAGATAGGCATGTGCTTGCGGGCAATGGTGGTAAAACGGCCTATATCTACATTAATGAAAACGGGGAGGAGCTCAAAATAACTTATGAAGATTTGCTGACCCGCGTTTGCAAATTTGCCAATGGCTTAAAAGAATTGGGGGTGAAGAAAGGAGACAGAGTTACCATCTATATGCCCCTAAGTATTGAGCAAATTGTAGCCATGCTTGCCTGCGTTAGGATTGGCGCTATGCATAGCGTAGTGTATGCGGGCTTCTCTGCCAATGCCCTAAAAATTAGGATTGAGGATGCACAAAGTAAGGTGATTATCACCGGCACCTACACCCAACGTAGGGGCAAAAAAATTGATTTAAAATCTATAGTTATGCAGGCATGTGAGGGGGTGGATTTTGTGGAGAAGGTGGTGGTGTGGGAGAGGGAAGCCTCACCCGAAAGCCTCACCCTAAATCCCTCTCCAAAGGAGAGGGACTTGCACTCCGATGAAACTTTAAATAAAAAAAGCAGTGACTTAGGAGCTACAGTTTCCCCCTCTCCTTTGGAGAGGGGGTCAGGGGGTGAGGTGGATTACTACACCCTCTTCAACCGCCAAAACGCTGACTGCCCCGCGGTAGAAATGGACTCCGAAGACCCACTTTTTATCCTATATACTTCCGGCACCACAGGCAAGCCAAAGGGGGTGTTGCACACTACGGCGGGTTATAATCTTTTTACACATTACACTACTAAACTTGCTTTTAACCTTACCCCCGATGACCTCTTTTGGTGCACCGCAGATACTGGCTGGATTACGGGGCATTCATACATTGTTTATGGTCCATTGAGCAATGGAATTTCATCCCTTATTTATGAGGGCGCACCAGATTATCCTGACCCGGGAATCTTCTGGAGTATCATAGAAAAATATGGGGTTACTAAGTTTTATACCGCACCCACAGCAGTGCGCCTATTTATGAAATATGGGGAGGAATATCCTGCAAAATATAATCTGTCATCACTTAAAATAATTGGCAGTGTGGGGGAACCCATCAACCCCGAAGCATGGGTTTGGTATTATAAAAATATTGGGGGAAGTAACGCCGTGGTGATAGATACTTGGTGGCAAACCGAAACGGGTGGGCACATGATTTTATCCCTGCCTGCCTGCTTGCAAAAACCGGGTAGGGCAGGCAGGCCTTTCCTTGGTATAGAGGCGGATGTGGTTACAAAAACGGGTGAGAGTGCGCCCCCAAATACCGTGGGTTTATTGGTGATTAAAAAGCCGTGGCCATCTGCCCTGCGCACTTGCTGGGGAGATGCCGAAAGGTATAACCAATACTGGACTGAGATGAAGGGAAACTATTTTGCCGGAGACCTTGCCACCAAAGATGAAGATGGTTTTATTATGATTCTTGGCAGGGCAGATGATGTGCTGAATGTAAGTGGCCACCGCATAGGCACGGCAGAAGTTGAGAGTGCTTTGGTGTCTTCTGAATTTGTTGCAGAGGCGGCGGTAATTGGTAAGCCTCACGATATAAAGGGGCAAAGCATAAAAGGCTTTGTTATCCTGCGTCATGGGGTAACAATTGATGCTACTTTGATAGACAAAATAAAGGCGCAGGTAAAGATTGAAATAGGTAGCATTGGCGTACCTGATGAGATTGAAATAGTAGAGAAATTGCCCAAAACAAGGTCAGGCAAAATCATGCGCCGCGTGCTAAAAGCAAAAGAATTAGGTACTGATTTGGGGGATGTAAGTACGCTGGAGGATTAGGGAATTCTTATTCATACTTCCTAAAAACCCATTTGTAAAAAGGAGTCCAGAGGGATGTTGTTATTTGCAATATGATATGAAATTATTTTAGTTGTGAAGATATAAGTAAGTTTGCTTTATAAACCCAACACCCATGCAAAAGAAAAACATAATTTTATTCTACCCATCGTTACTCCTTTGTGCCCTATTAATATTAATCAACGGGTGTATTAAACTCCCAACTACACCTGCAGACCCTAATAAAAACGCCACGATTCCTGTGGTTACTACAACGCCATTAACATCCATAACTTTTACTACTGCGGATTGTGGGGGCACTATCACTTCTACTGGTGGTTCTGATGTTTTTTATCATGGTGTATGTTGGGGTACAAATCCTAACCCTGATACCTCAAACTTTAAAATGCTAGTGTTTGATGCCGACTTAAATTTCAAAAATTTATTGTCAGCTCTCACTCCAAATACAACCTATTTTATCCGCGCTTATGCTGCCAATGTAAAGGGAATTGGTTATGGAAATATTATCACTTTTACCACACTAAAAACCGGATATACGGTAACAGATATTGATGGCAACGTTTATAAAACAGTACAGATAGGCAGAAAACTTTGGATGGCAGAAAATCTAAAAACTACCAAATACAGAGATGGCACTCCTATCCCAAATATCACTGATAATTCACTTTGGAGACTTGATTCTGCAGGGGCATATTCTGAGTATGATAACTCACCAACAAAGGGCGCTATTTATGGTAAATTTTATAACTATTTTGCCGTTCTTAATAAAAAAGGATTAGCCCCAACAGGTTGGCATATCCCTACTGATGGTGGAGATTGGAGTGAACTTGAAACCGCTTTAGGAGATGATGTTGGTATTATGGGTGGCAAGATGAAAGAGACAGGAACAGCCCATTGGAAAACCCCAAATTACGGGGCAGATAATTCATCTGGATTTACTGGCTTAGGTGGTGGTATGCGTAGCCCATCCTTAACAACACCTTTTATCCTTGAACTAGAAAGAAGTTATTGGTGGACCAACTCCGAAGGAAATGCAACAAAAAGTGCAACAACTGCATATATAAGATGGCTGGAATTTAATTCTGCGCAAATGGCAGATTACCCTTTTGATAAGCACTATGGGTTATATGTGCGGTGTGTGAAGGATTAAAACTCCTCATACTTCTTAAAAATCCCTTTGTCAAAAGGAGGCCAAAGGCAAGCTTTTAAGCCCCCAGCTTTTAGGGCTTGATTTGTAAAAGTGTTGCAGGTATAGAAGAGGCTTGAGGTTTCAATTTGCAACCTCAAGTTT
>JAPLCZ010000237.1:0-37560 GCA_026391915.1 Bacteroidota bacterium
AGCTATCAGAATAATAAGGATAAACACCGCCATTATAGCTAGAGTCAATTTCATTATCTAAAATGCGAAGATTATTATCATGGCTGTAATATCCACCTTGTAAATAGATGCTATAATAACCACCACTAATGTGGTTACCTTGTATAAGTAAATCATCATAACCACCACCACTTATTACTGCATCACCTGCATAATAATAGTAGTTATTCTCACTGATAAGTCTATTATTGATAAATTTATTATGATTAGCACCACCACTTACTTTAACAGCAGTACGGTAGTAATAATAGTTAGATAGTGAACCACCATTACTTCTATTAATAGTTAAATCCTTAAAGGTTACATAATCAGCACCATCAAGTTCAACAACATAGTCGTTTGTAGAACTAGTGCTACCAATATAGTAGATACTTACTTTAGAGCTATCACCACTTTGGCTTTGGAAAGTCACAGTTTTGCTAGCAGAAGATCCAGTAATTGCACTAAGACTTATTTTCTCATTATAAGCACCATCTCTTACATTAAAGATTGCTGCGGCACAAAGACCACGTGTGTTAAGAGCAGTAGCAGCTAATGTGAAGGTAGCAAAACTAGGAGATGTACCTCCAATTGTATAAGTGCCGCCCAATGAAGTTTGTAATGAGCCATTATAGAAAGTATCATTAGCATGATTGCCATCAGTAACACCATTCGGAACTGTACTATAACTCTTAAAGGTATAGGTACTTGATGATGAGAAGGTATAAGTACCAACGGTAACAGAAGCAGAAGTACCAGAAACTAAAGAACCAGTCCATGAATATGAACTAGGAGTAGCACCATTAATAGAATAATAAATAGTAGCACTTGTAAGAGTGGTTAGACCAAAATTCTTAAGTGTTACATTTATATTCTGACTTCCAGCACAAGGAGTATTAGCTAAACCAGTAATACCTGCATCGTCAGTTGCAACAGCAAACTCATCAGCACCAATATCAGGTGTTGATGTGTGGCGTGTTGTACCATCAATATCATCAGTGATAGATGTTATTACAGTGGCAGCACCATCAAGAGTAGGAGCTGATACGTGAAGATCTGTATTGCTTGTATAACCTGGGTCAACATTTTGTCCATTTGCATCGTTACCAGTATTGCTCTGCCAATCACTGAAAGAACTTTGAGAAGTATACTGCCAGTCACCAAAGGTAGAACCAGTGATATAATAGTTATTATAATCTACAGTACCGATACCTGAATAACCATACATTGAAACTGCTTGGCCACCACCTGTATTAACAATATTATTGTTCTCAGCATTGTTAGCACCAGCATTATAATAGATATATAAACCTATAGAGTTTGAAGCACCATAAACATTAATATTGTTGTAATACATGTTTACGTAGTTGTTGTAATAATTGTCGTATATACCATAAGTAGTATAGTAACTAGAGCTACCTCCAACAGAAATAAAGTTGTTGAAAATGTTAACAGCTTTGGTAGAACTAGAAGCACAATAGTACATGTAGATACCACAGTTTTCATAATCTGGAGAACCAGTAAGTGAAATCTTATTATAAGAGATGTTTGATTTATCAACATAATACATATTTATACCATACATACTTGTTGAGGTATAATTAACATTCATAACTTTCATTATGTTGTTGCTGATAGTCATATTCTTATGGTAGTAAAACTGATTTTGAGTAATACTATCCATATCATTATTTGATATAACAGTACCCGACTCTTGGCTACCAGAACTTGCACCAAACCAGTAGAATCCTTGACCATTTCTCATAATGTTATTGGTGAAATGATTTGCTGTATCATTAGTACCAGCTGAGTAAACCAAATAGTGTGGGAAGTATTCGTATGAAGGATATACAGAACGAATTCTGTTATAGGTAAAGTTATTATTATTAGCACCATTCATAATTTGAATTACTGCACCATAATAATTACTGCCAGATCCTGTACGTTCAATAGTCATTTTATTAAAGGTAACGAAGTCAGCTCCGTTTAAAGTAACAACGTAAATACTAGAACCAGTCGCGTAGTTCAAACTTACTTTAGTATAATCTAAACTTTGGCTTTGGAAGGTAATAGTATTAGTTGCAGAAGTACCTGCAATAGCATTTAATGTAATATACTCATTATAGCTACCATCTCTAACATTAAATACAACTGCACCGCAAACACCAAAAGTATTTAAGGCTGCAGCTGCTGCAGTAAAGGTTGCATAATCAGGTGATGAACCACCAATCGTTTTAGTACCAGTTAATGCTTCTTTAACATTAACAGCGCTAATTGTATCATTTGCAGGTTCGCCGTCAGTAAGACCATTAGGTAATGAAATGGTAAAGGCAACATTATAAACATTACCAGTACTATAAGTGTAAGTACCAATAGTAACATTTGAACTTTGACCAACAGCCAAACTTCCAGTCCAAGAATAAGGGGTTTGCGCACTTCCGTTTACAGACCATGCAATATTCTCAGAGGTAACTGTAGATAGACCTTGGTTAGTTAAAGTAACTACCACATTTTGAGTACCCAAACAGAAATTAACTGAAGGAGAGTTAAGAGTAACCGCCATATCCAAACTATCAGGAGTAAATTCATCAGAACCAATATCAGGAGTAGTACCACGAGTTTCGCCATCAATATCAGTTGTAACACCGCTATAGCTAACACCTTTATTATTGATACCAATGCCCTTAGCATGTAGGTTAGTTGCACTTACATATTTAGGATCTTTACTTATAGAACTAGCTTCTTTACCACTATAACTTTTCCAAGTAGAGAGGTCAGCAGTAGTGCTATAATTACACATTCCAAAACTACCACCATTAGGTTGCCAGAAATCATTGTAATCCATTTGCCCCATATAGTAAGTATAGTAAACAAACATAACCTGTCCAGTTGAGCTGGTATTTACATTGATGTTATTTACAAAACGGGTATTATTTCCAGAGTTGTAATCATACATATAGAAGTTTGCCTGGTAGGTACTGCTTGCCCCCATATTGGAATATAAACTGTTATTATAGAAGAAATTACCTTTACTAAAATAGCAATAGATATTTGCATAGTTAAGGTATGAATAAGTAGAGGTAGTTGTTGTAGAAATCCAGTTATTAGAGATTAATGATGAAGAACCATTGCCATAATAAAAGTACATTCCATTGCCACCATAATAACCAGTTTCAACAAAAATTTTGTTCTTAGAAATTGCAGTGATTGTATTGCAATACTGAAGGTATAGACCATAAGTATTAGAATAGTCAGAAGAACCATTGGCCAATACCCTTAGGTAATTGCCAGTCATATTAATGTTATTAATATAGTAACAGTATAAACCGTATGTTCTAACACTATCAATGTAGTTATTTTTAATAACTAAACCATTGGTAGAACCACTATAGTTATAATAGTGGAATGAATAGCTTCCGTTTGTAATGCTGTTTTGGTCAAAAGTATTTGCAGAGTCATCAGTAGTTCCATATTTATATATGTTATAGAAACTGCTATAGTAATATGGAGATTTAACACCAATAATTCTGCAATGAGAGAAAGTGTTGTTGGTTGAAGTATTCTGGATAGTTACTAAAGTGCCATAACTGCCATATACAGAACCAGTACGTTGGATGGTCATCTTGCTAAATTTCACAAAATCACAACCATTCAAAGTAATGTTAGAAGCAGAGTTAGAAGTAGAATTATAAAGATTTACTTTAGTACTATCTAAGCTTTGGCTTTGGAATGTAACAGTATTAATAGCAGAAGCACCAGGTACGTTACCAATAGAAATTCGCTGATTATAAGAACCATCTCTAACATTAAAAATAAGAGGTGCGCATACACCATAAGTAGTTAGGTCAGCAACAGCCAATGCAAAAGTTGAATAAGTTGGGGAAGACCCACCAATTGTTTTTGTACCACTAAGAGCTGCTTTTAAGTTTACAGAACTTAAAGTGTCATTAGAGTTATCGTTATCTGAATTGCCATTAGGTTTGTATGAGGTAGCAACAACATTATAAACACCAGAAACGAATGAGTAGGTTCCAAGTGTGATATTTGAGCTAGAACCTGCAGCAAGACTACCTGTCCATTGATAAGGAGTTTGAGTAGTACCATTTACACTCCATGCTATAGAATCTGAAACAAGTGTAACACTACCATTATTTGTTAATGTAATAGTTACATTATTAGTACCTACGCAATAGTTTGCTACAGGAGTAATATAAGCAGTAATTACAGCATCATATGGAGAAGGAGTAGGCTCATCAGCACCAATAGTTGGCTTAAGAGCATTTCTAAATTCACCATCATAGTCAGTGGTTAAACCAGAAATAGGAGTTCCTTTTTTCTTGATACCAGCTGCTGAAGTATGCAAATCAGTATTACTGGTAAAGGTTGGATCCATACTTACGCTATTAGCGTCATATCCAGAACCTGAACTTTGCCAAGAAGAAAGTGTATAATAAGTGCTTCCGTTATAAGAAACCAACGCATAGCTTCCACCGCCTGCATTATATAAATTGTTATAATTACAAGAAGTAAATACTGGGCTATAGTAATAGTAGGAATAAAGTGCATAACCTCTGTTGGTATTTACCAAATTGTTATTTTTTATGTTCCAGTTATTAGCGCTATAGTAGTAGTAGTTATATAAGCAATAACCATTTGCATTATAGCTTGAGGTATTATAGATATTTATATTGTTATAATAGATATCCCAGTTTTGACTGTAGTAAGCATAAATACCATAAGCGTTATAATTGATACCGTTAATAGCTATCATGTTATTAGTAATTTTACCAGTACCAGAAGCAGGGCTACAATAGTAGTTTAAGTAGATTCCGTAACCACCAGTTGGTAAATCAATTTTATTGTTTCTGATGTAAGTATTATCAGTTACATACTGCATCATAATAGCATAACCATAACTGCTTAATTTATTGGTAATTTTATTTCCGGTAATAGTTAAGTCATTTTGGTACACGCAATAAATTTGATAATAGTAAGAGCTATCAATTGTATTATTTGTAATGCGGTAACCAACTTCATGGGTGCTATAATTACCTTGTAAATACATGGTATAATATCCACCACGGATAATGTTATTATTAAATGTGTTAGCTGAGTCAAGTGAGCTATAGTCATCAAAAACAACATAGCCATAGTTATAAGAACTTGTAATACCCTTAAGGATACTATTCTTGAATGTGTTATGACTTGCACCACTTATTAATCTCACAACTTCAGTACTTACATAAGAAGCAGCTTGGCGCATGATAGTCATTTTGTTAAAAATGATATACTCTGCTCCAACAAGACCTACAACGTAATTAGGAGAAGTGGCAGAACCACTTCTGTATAAGGTAACTTTAGTACTATCTAAGCTTTGGCTTTGGAAAGTAATAGTGTTGGTAGCAGAAGCACCAGTAATAGCTGGTATAGTTACATATTCGTTATAGCTACCATCTCTTACATTAAATGTTGTTGCACCACAAACACCGCGAGATGAAAGGGCTGTAACCGCAGCAGTAAATGTTGCAAAATCAGGAGAAGAACCACCAATAGTTTTAGAACCATTTAAAGCAGAATTCTTAGCAACAGCAGTAGTGTCATTTACATGATTTACATCAGCAACACCATTGGGGCTTTCACTCCAAACTTTTAGGTTATATACAGTATTTGCAGCCATCGATAAGCTACCAATATTAATGCTTACAGAAGTACCGGAAGCAAGAGATCCTGTATAAGAATAAGTAGAAGCAGTACCACCATTAACTTTCATTTTGATAGAAGCAGAAGTCAAGGTATTGATACCGCCATTCAAAAGAGTTACATATATGTTATATGATGTGCCACCGCAATAGTTGCTTGGGCTATCAATACTAGTAATACCAGCATCATCAGCAGGAGGAGTAAATTCATCAGAACCAATATCAGGAGTAGTAGCATTACGAGTAGTACCATCCATATCGGTAGTTACATCAGTGATTGGTGTAGCTGTTCCATTTAAGGCAGCGTTAAATACGTGCAAATTTGTATTGCTTGTATAAAGCGGGTCAACAGAAACAGAATTGGCATCAACGCCAGAACCACTTTGATGAGAAGCTAAATCAGAATAAGCAGAGCCACCATAATAAGTTAGGTTAGATCCTGATGTATAAAGATTGTTATAATTAATTGCACTAAAGTAAGATGTAACTCCAACATACATTGCATAGCCGTTTGAATTATTAACAAAGTTGTTATTGTATAATACATTATTACCACCACCATAAGAGTAACTATATAAAGCAGCGCTACTTGTAGCTGTTGCAGAATAGATATTTACGTTATTGTAAACTACCTGTAGGTAACTATTGTAAGCCATATTGATACCGTAGCCATTGTAAGAACCTGGTACTATAGCAATTGTGTTATTTGCAATAAGGCCTTTTATACCACTTGTACATGTATTATCATAAAGATAAAGACCAGCATAGCAACCAATAGGAGTGTTAATATTATTATTGGTTACGCGTAAACGAGTATCGCAATACTCTAATAGAACGCCATAATATGGGAAATTAGTAACTGTGTTATGGTCAATTGTTAACCTATCTTGATTGATACAAAGTATAGCATAATAATAAGCACTATCAATTTGGTTATAAGTAAATGTATTTCCAAATGAGTGGCTGCTGTATGAACCATAGAAATAAATGGCATAACCATATTTAATTACGTTATTAGAAATTAGGTTACCAGTATCCAGAGAAGAACCACCTTCGTAAAGACCTTGACCATATTGATAGTTATATATACGGTTGTTTAAGATTTTATTTTTATGAGCTCCACCTTTAAATTCAATAGTATAACTACCGCTGGTCTGCTTAATAGTCATTTTTTGGAAAGTCACGAAATCAGCACCATTAAGGGTGATTACTGTGCTGCCATTTTGCAAGGTAACTTTTGTGCTATCCAAACTTTGGCTTTGGAAAGTAATTGTATTAGTTGCAGATGCACCTTGTATTGGGTCTAGAGTAATGGACTCTGTATAAGATCCATTTCTAACATTAAAGGTTACTGCTCCACAAACACCATTTGCATTAAGTGCGGCAACTGCTAAAGCAAAAGTTGCATAATCAGGGCTACTGCCACCAATGGTTTTAGAACCACTTAATGATGCACCAAGTGTAGAACTTACTGAATCATTTGCTGCATTGCCATCAGCACCACCATTAGGGTTGGTAACTTTAGCAGCCACAGTATTGCTGCTACCGCTAAAAGTTTTTGTACCCACCATAACAGAGGTATTACTACCGCTTGCCAATGAACCTGAATATACATAATCAGTTTGAGCAGTACCATTGAACCACCATTTAATAGTGGCACTAGTAAGCGTATTCAAACCAGCATTTTTCAAATGAACATATACGGCTTTAGAATTACCTGCACAATAAGTAGAAGGACTATCTACATCTGTAATTCCGGCGTCATCAGAAACTGGAGAGATTTCATCAGCACCAATATCAGGTGTAGATGTATTTCTTACATCTCCGTCAAAATCTCTTGTATAACCAGTTATTACAACACCTTTAGCGTTAAGCCCGGTGTTATTAATATGAAGGTCATTAGTTGCAGTATTGTTATAGCTTGGGTCAACATTTAAAGAATTTGCATC
The DNA here is from genome assembly GCA_026391915.1 of Bacteroidota bacterium. GTDB lineage: Bacteria > Bacteroidota > Bacteroidia > CAILMK01 > CAILMK01 > JAPLCZ01. The sequence goes on from JAPLCZ010000237.1 coordinate 7,667, forward strand.
TTTACTTGTTCCGCTTTTCCAAGAGCTGAAGCTTGAGTAAGTGCTACTATTATATGTTCCAAAACTACCAGAACTTACCTGATAATAATTATTATAGTTTATAGAACCAGAAGACATAGTAGGGTAGATGTCATAAATTTTATTACCGTAATTGGTAACAATATTATTGTTTTTGATAATACTACCAGTACTAGATGAAGACACATTTACAGCAGAATAGTAGCCATAAGATGCTTCATAATAAATATTGTTATAAACTAAATCTGTATAAGTTGAACTGCCCAGATAAACTGAACAATAAGAATAAGAATAACCTGCACCACTTGTAATAAAGTTGTTTGCAATTTTACAATGCTTAGAGGAAATACCTCCTGCATCATATAAATAAACAGGATAATAATTATCGCCAATTCTATTGCCAGTAATAATAGAACTTCTGCAATATTGTAAATAGATATTCATCCCATAAGGATAACCAGTTGCACCAATGTTAGAATTGGTAACATGTAATTGAGTATAATTAGCTTGAATATTATAGTACATTGGGTTGCTATCAATATCGCAATGGTCAAAATAAAATACATCCTGATAAGAAGTAGAATATGCACCATATAAATTGATACATCCGTAATAAGCTCCACGGTGAATACCGCAATAAGTGAAATGATTACCAGTATCCTGATAACCCCAATCTGATGTAATAGCTGCATCATAGGTAGACCATGATTGGTCTTCGGTACCTCTAATTTGGCAAGAGGTAAAGCTGTTGTTGTTAGAACCGCCATCAATACGAACACAAGTTCCGTAATAGTTACCTGAGCCATTAGTTACCTCAATGCTCATGTCTTTAAAATTCACCCACTCGCAACCATTTAATTGGATTACGTAATTGAGGTAAGTAGTGTTGGACATATCATAAGCATCCTTATATAGGTGTACTTTAGAACTGTCCCCAGAAGCACCTTGGAAAGTAATAGTGTAGGATGAGGAGGCACCTGAGATGGCAGAAATCTCCATCTGTTCATCATAGGCTCCATCAGCTACATTAAAAATTACTGCCCCAGAAACTCCGGAACCATTTGCAGAGCCCCCATCGGAACGGGAACCTGAGATAAGGTCTCCTACTGCAGCATCAAAACTTTGATAGTTTGTGCTGCTGGCAGAAGAGCCAGGATCAATTGTGTACGTACCACTTAGTTGAGCCCAACCGCTAACGGTTGTAATCAACATAAATAGCAGTACTAGAAAAGCACCCTTTAGGGGCGCGCCTTTGTAAATGTGTTTCATGTATGAAAAATTTAATTTGTTTGCCTGTTAAAAAAGAACAGCCAAATTATGTAATATTTTTACGATTGGTGCTAAAATTATTAAATATTTTTATGAACTCACTAAATTCATAGACCACTGTAAGTGGTTGATGTTTAGTAAAACATGTCAATGTAGCCAAATTAAACGGATTTTGGACTTTCTTTAGGATATTTATACCTCGGAAAATATTTTGTAAGAAATTAAATTATAGCACCAATTCTGAGAATTGCAAATCGTAAAGTTGGCGATACTTGCCATTGTTGGAGAGAAGTTGGGCGTGGGTGCCGGCTTCTTTTAGCTCTCCTTTATCCATTAGGATAATTGCGTTGGCATGCTGGATAGTAGATAGGCGGTGCGCCACAACTATGGAGGTTCTGCCTTGCAATAAAACCTGGGTAGCATGTTGCAAAAGCTCCTCAGTTTCGGGGTCAACGGAAGAAGTCGCCTCATCCAAAATCAGAATCCTAGGCTGTTGAAGGATAGCACGGATAAATGAAATCAATTGCCGTTGCCCAGAGGAAAGGGTAGCGCCTCTTTCCTGCACTTGGTAATTATAAGCATCAGGCAAACTCATAATGAAATCATGAACACCAATCAATTTGGCGGCATTGATAATTTCGGCTTCAGAAATGGCGGTATTGTAAAGTCGAATGTTGTTGAGGATGGTATCTGAAAACAGAAAGACATCCTGCAACACCACTGCAATGTTTTTTCGAAGATGTGTGAAATCAAAATCTTCCACATTTTTACCATCAATCAAGATGTTGCCTCTTTGGTAGGTGTAAAGCCGATTCACCAAATTAATGATGGATGATTTGCCTGAGCCTGTGTGCCCAACAATTGCCAGCATTTCGCCATCAGGCACTTTAAAGGAGACATCTTTGAGCACATAATCCTCTTCGTTGTAAGCGAACCACACATTTTTGAATTCAACTTCTCCTTTGATAGGAGTTTTTGAAGTTCCTGTTTCAGGGATGGAGTCTTCCATATCCAATACTTTAAAAATTCTGTCCGAGGCAACAATACCCATTTGCAAAGTATTGAACTTATCCGCAATTTGGCGGATGGGGCGAAAGAGCAAATTGAGGTACATGATAAAAGCCACCACCACCCCAAAACTTAAATCTCCAGCAATAACGTGAGAGGAACCATACCAGACCACAAGAGCAATGGAGATAGCTGATAAGATTTCTATCACAGGAAAAAAAACAGAGTAGTATAATACCGACCTTATGTTGGCATCACGATGAAGTTTGTTAATTGCTACAAATCTTTTCATTTCCTCCTCCTCTCTGTTGAAGACCTGCACCACAAACATCCCGGTGATATGTTCTTGCAAAAAGGAATTGAGTTTCCCAATTTGGGTGCGCACTTCCTGGAAAGATGATTTGATTTTCTCTTTAAAAATGTAGGCAGCTAATAGCAGTGGAGGGAGAATGGATAGGCTTACCAAACTCAGCCGCCAATCACTATAAAACATAAAGCAAAGTATCACGATAATTTGCAAGGAGTCTCCAATAATTTGGATGAGTCCTTCACTGAAAATATCTGCCACAGCTTCCACATCCGAAATGGTGCGGGTAATCATAGTACCCACGGCAGTTTTGTCATAAACACGCAACCTGAAATTGACAATTTTATTAAAAATGTAATTGCGCAAATTCAAAATTGCCTGCTGCCCAAGCCATGCTGTTTGGTAGCCTTGCGTATAACTAATCAGCGCTTGCAAAATTAAAAGCACTGCCACAATCATAGAGTATTTTACCAAGCCAGAAACATCATGCTTTTGGATAAAATGGTCAATAACATATTGCACCGTAAATGGAACGGAAGGCGAAACAATTGCCGCAGCCAAAGTTAAGAAAATGGATAGATATAATATCCTTTTGTGATGGGACACCAATCCCAAAACACGCCTTAATACGCTTAAATCAAATGCTTTTCCGGAAACTTTATAATCAAAACTCATTTATATATTGATGGGTTTTAATTTGCCTTTAGGATAAATTACTTTGCTTAAAAATAATCCCGATGCAGGTGCTGCGGCAGCGGCTTTCTTTCTATCCCTATTGGAAATTATATTTTTAAAATCTTCTATTGATATTTTTCCTTTCCCTACCTCCAATAAAGTCCCAACTACTATCCGCACCATCCCTCTCAGGAATCTGTTAGAAGTTATGGTAAACGTAATTTTGTTTTTATTTTTTTTCCAGTCTGCTTTGGTGATTGTGCAGAGATGATGTTCCTCATCTTTGCTGACTTTACTAAGGGCTGTGAAGTCTGAAAAAGCTGTTAAAGTCTCAGCAGCTAAATTCATTTTTTCAATATCCAATTCATTCCTTTCTATGGCAGAATATCCTAACATTAATGGCTCTCTACCTTGGGTAATTATGTAGGTGTAAGTTCTACTTGCGGCATCCCATCTTGCATTGAAATTTGCGGGAGACTTATAGATTTTTCTTACTACAATATCTTGCGGAAGAAATGCATTTATGACATTCACAAAACTCTTCTTTATTATTTTTTCGAAATCAAAATGCAGAAAAAATTGAGAGGCGTGTACACCAGTATCTGTCCTGCCACATCCTGTGGTTTGTATCTCTTCTCCCAATTTCAGGCTAAGGCATTTGTTAATTACCTCCTGCACCGTAACAGCATTTCGCTGAATCTGCCAACCATGATAAGCTGTTCCATTATATGTTATTTCCAAAAAATATCGCAAGGGTAAAATTCAGTTTAAAGTTTAAGGTTCAAAGTTAGAAGTTGTTTTTAAGTCAAGCTAATTTTAAGGGTCCAAGTGTCAATAGTAATATATGGTTGTAAATTGCAACTTGATTTTTTATCAATCCCTACTTGAAAAAATTAATTCTAATTTTAGCTCTTACTGTATTAGGCATTACAATTATTAATGCTCAGGACAGCGTTGCCCCAAAAAAGAGGCATCTTATTCCTGAGTCAGCACGGCTATTAAGTAGATATATAAAATTCCGTTCAGTAACAGGTAATGAGAAAAAAGCTGGTGAGTTTTTTACCACCATTTGCATAGAGAAAGAGCTTTACACTAAGGTGCTAACTAGTGATTCTGGCAGCTACAATTTTTGCGCATCCTTATATCCGCTTGAGTTGGGCAAGCCCAATATCATTTTCTTAAATCATATTGATGTGGTTCCTCCCGGCGACTCTATGCAATGGAGTCATGCGCCTTTTTCAGGTGAAATTGCAGACAGCAATGTTTGGGGAAGAGGCGCACTTGATAATAAAAGTATGGGCATAATGGAGTTGATGGCTATTGCACGTTTTGCAAAAATGGCAAAGAGGAAAAACCTACCTTATAATGTTACGCTACTTTGTGTTTCCTCAGAAGAAAACAGCGCTGGCAAAGGGGCTAAATTAATTACTGAAAAATACTTAAAGGAATTAAATCCTAAAGTGGTTTTTGGTGAAGGTGGAGCTGGAGTTAAAGGGACCCTTACCTCAAGACCTGAGAAAATTATTTATGGAATATCTACCGCACAAAAGAAAGAACTTTGGTTGCGGCTGCGGGTTAAATCTTCTACCGCAGGGCATGGCTCTGTAACCCCCGATGTATATGCAAACAAAAAAATGATTCTTGCACTCAACAAACTTGTATCGCATAAAAATAGAATTGTGATTTCTCCATCAGCATATAGAATGTTTCGTGAGTTAGGGAAGATAGAAGGTGGCAAAAGAGGATTTGTTTTGCGCCACATAAGGTTGTTCAAACCCTTCATCAAAAACTTTTTGTTGAATGACCCCGTGAGTGCTGCTATGGTTTCTAACACTTTTACTATCACTAATATTGCAAGTGATTCTGGTGCGCCTAACCAAATCTCGCAAGGGGCAACAGCAGTGTTAGATTGTAGACTTTTACCTGAATCAAGCAGTAAAAATTTCATCAGATATCTCAAATCAATTATCAGAGATGATGATATTGAAGTTGAGGTTATGCTCAAAGATTTTAATGTGGAAGAGTCCAAACCCAACAACTTTTTTTATACCATGAGTGATGCCGTAAAAACAGTTCATAAAGATGTTGGGGTGGTTCCTATTCTATTTCTTGCTTTTACGGATAACGATTATTTCCGTGGGAAAGGCGTGCCCACTTATGGACTTTTACCAGTGTTCCTTGATAGAAATTTATTAGAGAGCATCCACAATGTTAATGAGAGAATTCCTATCTCTTCTTTAGAAAATGGAATTGATATTTACGCCGAGTTTTTGAAAAAGACTTTGAGGGAAGACGACAAATAATAACGTCTTTAATTCTTTCCACTCACAATTAAGGCTTAGTTTTGTACCGTAAATAATAAACGATTATTTACATGACTATATTTAATGAAAAATTTGCCGGAGAAGGTCTCACTTATGATGATGTTTTAGTTCTCCCTGCCTACTCTGAGGTGTTGCCTTATCAGGTTTTACTGAACACCCAACTTACCAAAAATATTAGAATCAATGTGCCCATTGTATCTGCTGCTATGGATACAGTTACTGAGTCACCGCTTGCCATTGCTATTGCAAGAGAAGGGGGCATTGGCATTATCCATAAAAACATGACTATTGCCCAGCAGGCTGATGAAGTAAAGCGTGTTAAACGTAGCGAAAGTGGGATGATACAAGACCCCATTACTCTGTTTGAAAACGCCACTGTAGCGGATGCCTTAAAGGTGATGCGGGATCATAAAATTGGTGGTATCCCTATTTTAAATAATGATAAAAAGCTTGTTGGGATACTCACCAACCGCGATTTAAGGTTTGAGAAAGACTTCAACAGAAGTGTTACAGAAATCATGACCAAAGATAATCTCATCACTGCAAATGAAGATATTGGGTTGGAAAAAGCGAAGGAAATTTTGGAACAATATAAAATTGAAAAACTCCCTGTAATTACTAAGGAAGGTTTGTTAAAAGGCCTCATTACTTTTAAGGATATGGAGAAATTAAGCTCCTATCCAAACTCCTGCAAAGATGGTTTTGGGAGGTTGCGTGTGGGGGCAGGTGTTGGCGTAACTGCGGACATGGAAGAACGTATGGAAGCCCTCATAAAAGCAGGAGCTGATGTGCTGGTGATTGACACAGCACATGGTAATTCACGCGGTGTAATTGACTCAGTAAGGAGTGCCAAAAAGCGTTTCCCGAATACTGATATTATTGCTGGGAATGTAGCCACAGGAGATGGTGCAAAAGCTCTTGCGGATGCAGGTGCAGATGCCGTAAAAGTGGGTGTGGGTCCCGGCTCAATTTGCACAACAAGAATTATTGCCGGCATTGGCGTACCACAATTATACGCGGTGATGGAATGCGCCAAAGCCCTTGAAGGAACTGGTGTCCCAATTATAGCAGATGGAGGAATTCGTTTTACAGGTGACATTGTAAAAGCAATAGCCGCAGGTGCAAGCACCATTATGGCGGGGAGTATTTTTGCTGGCGTGGAGGAAGCCCCGGGAGAAGCCATCATCTATGAAGGACGGAAGTTTAAAACCTACCGCGGCATGGGCTCTATTGAAGCCATGAAGAAAGGTAGCGGAGATAGATATTTCCAAGACCCTGAAGATGAAATTAAGAAATTAGTGCCAGAGGGAATTGTGGGCAGAGTGCCTTACAAAGGAAAATTATCCGAGGTGATGCACCAATATATTGGAGGATTAAAAGCGGGCATGGGATACGCCGGTGCTAAAGATATTGAGGCATTGCAAAAAGCTAAGTTTATCAAAATTACCGCAAGCGGCATACGCGAAAGCCACCCGCATGATGTGTTTATTACCAAGGAAGCGCCGAACTATAGTCCGTCCTAATTTCTGTTTTCTTTAATTTGCATTGAGGGGGAGAGTATTAAATTTTTAATACTCAATAACCACAGTGCCCTTGGTTTTTTTGCGTAAAAAGCCACGTATAATCTTATGGATATCAGGGTGACTTGGATAGGGTGAAATGAATTCTTTGAGCATTTGCAAATCGGTGATTTCGGAACTCTCATCTTCAAAAAAACCGAAGCCTTTATATTTGCCATTCTCAATGCTAATAACACTTTTCTCTTGGGGGCGCCTGCCTTCACTTACTATAAAAAAATTGGGGTGGTTAAACTGAATTGTCTCTAAAGATTTTTCCACTTTGATGTTGTAATCATTGGCTGTTTCTTTACCAACACATGCGCCACTGCATCTGCCATTAAGGTAATTCATACAACCTTTTGAAGAGCCGTTAAGGTCAACATTACAATGGGCGAAACAAAGGTTATTGCGTTCTGCAAAATGCCTTAAAGTCTCTTCACCACGGCGGCGATGAGTAATATAAATAAGGGGTTCTTCATCCAGCTTTAGCATCCTCATTCTTAAATTCAAAAAGCCCTCTTTATCATATTCTTTATAGATGCCGTAGCGGTAAAGCCTACGTTTCTGGGCATGATTAAATTCAGGCATCCAGCGTTTTATTTCCTGGCTCTCCACCACTAAAGCTAGCAACTCATTCCCCGTGAGTTCATAATCTACACTGTGCATTTTTTGTTTTAGGTAGATGTGTTTTTCCGAATGTATATCTTCTGAGAAATGACTTAAAACCCGCTTACGAATATTAGTGCTTTTGCCTATGTAAAGAATTTTTCCTTTCTCATCTTTAAAATAATAAATACCCGATTCTTCTGGGAGTTCATCCACCTCTTTTTGCTTAACATTGGGGGGGATAAGATTATTATTGATGGTCTCTTTTAGCACCTCCTCCATAATTTTATCCTTCTCCCGTTTCAGCATCAAATCAAAAAGCTGGGCGGTGGCTGCGGCATCACCAAAAGCGCGGTGGCGATGCTCTATGGGGATTCCCAAACTCTGGCAAAGTTTCCCCAAACTATAAGAAGGCAGCCCAGGCAAAAGGCTACGGCTAAGCTTTACGGTGCAAAGTTGTTTGCGGATATATTTACTCCCCATCCGCTTAAATTCATTGGTGATGCAGCTATAATCAAACCTTACGTTATGGGCTACAAAAACCTTCCCGTCTGTTATTTCTATTATTTTATCTGCAATCTCTGCAAAGGTAGGGGCATCTGCCACCATCTCATTGGTGATGCGAGTAAGGGAACTAATAAATGGAGAAATATAAACCCCGGGATTTACCAAAGTACAAAACTGCTCAGTAACTCTTTTGCCGTTATGGATAAAAATAGCAACTTCTATAACACGGTCTTTTAGGGGATTGCCTCCGCTTGCCTCTACATCTATTATTGCGTACATCCTGCTATCTCTGGAGTGGGTGTGTTATGGGTTTGGTTGCACAAAGATAGGGGGGAACTTTAAAGTTCAATGTTTAAAATTTAAAGTTGGCGGGGGATGATTTGAAAATTTGAGAATTTGAAAATTTGGAAATGAAAAAAAGAGGTGGGTTATAGGTCGTCAGACTGAGGATGTCATTATACCAATCTTCATCCCTATAGTAAATGATAATTATTGTATAGCCTCACCTAAATCCTCTCCAAAGGAGAGGACTTTACCTCCTGCGAATTTATGACTAAGGTAACTTAGGAGCTTTTTCCCTTCTTCCCGCTTAGGCGGGATGCCCGCAGGGCGGATGAGGCTAAGAGGGCTTGGGTGAGGTTTCCTCATCCAGATACATCCCCAAAATTGTTTTGCCCCAAGAACAAATGAATTGCAGAAATTTGCCTCAAATCAAAATTCATGAGGCTAAATATTATTCACTATTCACTATTCACTATTCACTTGCTTTTTTTGGTTTCTTGCAATCATCCCAACAAATCTTTGCACCCCGAAACTGATCTAATTAAAGATACCTCTGCTACTGGTTTGCAAACTGCTATGGAGGGCATAAATAAAGACCTCAAAGCAAATAAAGAGGATGCTATTCTCTACATAAAAAGAGCAAGAGTTTATGAGGCAATGCACAAAACAATACCTGCCGTAAGTGATGTTGAAAAGGCAATGAAACTGGATAGCCTCAATGCTGGCTGGCATGTGTATTTAGGAGGATTATACATGACCCAAGGCTTTATTAAATGGAGCATTGGTGAGTTTAAAAAGGCAATAAATCTGGAACCCAAAAACAAAACTGCCGCACTTAAATTGGGTGAGGTTTTTTATTTTTTAAAGAACAGACCAGAGAGTTTTAAATACCTAAATGCCGCAATAAATATTGACCAGCAACTGGCAGAAGCCTATTATTACCGCGGCTTAAATTTTAGAGATATGGGTATGTTTGATAAAGCAGTTCTCAGCTTCCAAACGGCTATTGAGGCGGACAAAAATTATTTTGAGGCGCAGCTAAAACTGGGTGATTTATTTGCCAGCAAAAAGAACAAACTTGCCGCCGCCTACTACCGCAATGCCCTCAACTTAAAACCCGGTGATACCCGTACCCTATACGCCAGAGGTAGTTTTTACAGAGATGCCGACAGCCTGAAACTTGCCATAAAAGATTTCTCAGAAATCATCATTACAGAGCCCGAAAATAAGGATGCCCACTATAGCCTTGGCTATTGTTTTTATTCTTTAAAAGATTACCAAAAAGGCATTACCCATTTTACCAAAGCATTAGAAACTGACCCCAAATATGCCGCAGCTTATTATGGTAGGTCACTTTGCTACGAAGCCTTGGGCAAAAAGAAAGAAGCCGCCGCAGACTTAGAAAGAGTCAACCATTTTGACCCTAAGTTTTTGAAATAAGGGAGGAGTGGGTAGCTGAAAATGAAATCATTCTAACTCAAAAGTTCAGTATGGCATGCTAAAAAAGCTGATGGCTTCTGGAAGACCTGTATTTGAATGCCCCTACAATATAGGAAGCATAACAAGCTGTATGTTTTATATAGCTGCCGTTAATGGAAGGTTAATGAATTAAGTGTTTTATACCCGTGTCATTAATGGCAGCCTAATGAAAGAAGTATTTGCACCTCCTTCCTTTAACGGAAGCCTACCAAACCATCCATTTCATATAGCTGCTGCTAACAGCAGGTCACTGAATTAGATGTTTTATACCCCTGCTCTTAACAGCAGCCTATTGAAATAGGTGACTACATGACCTGCTGTTAACGGAAGGATACCAAATCATCTGTTTCCTATAGCTGCTGCTAAAGGAAGGATGATGAATTAGATGTTTCATACCCCTGCTATTAATAGCAGGGGTATGAAACAGGTGTTTACACGACCTGCTTTTAATGGAAGCCTATCAAATCTTGCATTTCATATAGCTGCTGCTAACAGAGATTTTATTTTTGGCTTTAGCTCATGACCGCAGGGAATAATCCTTATAGTAAGGACTACTGGATTACAAATCCAGAAGAGAAGGGGCTTAAAGAAATAAACCCCTTTTTTAGTAAAAAAGGCAAAAACCGCATTTTTGCAACCCCCAGATAGGGTAACATGGATGGAAGGCAGGCTGGGGATTCCCCAGACAGGGTAACACGGATGGCGGGCAGGCAAATGAGTTGTTTTGTAAGGGTAACAGAGATGGGAGGCAGGCAATGCAACCTATTTGTATAGGTAACACGGATGGCAGGCATATAAAGTAAGTGCATTATATAGGTAACACGGATGGCAGGCAGGCAACGCAACTTAATTGTGCCGTCTTTCAGCAGGAACCTTGTTGGCAACAGAGATGGGGCAGCAGCGGGAGTTTTTAAACGCGCATTACAAATGCAGCATAGCGGGTTTTTAATTTTGGCGGATTAAAAAATCCTTACAGTAAGGGCTTATGGATTACAAATCCAGAAGAGCAGAGTTATTGTTTATAATAAAAACTTGAATCTTCTTTATTATAAAAACCAATCAAACCTTCTTTAAAACTAAAATAAAACATTCCCCATAATTTGCAATTTTTACACAAATATCGCTGCATCTGGAATACATTGGCATATTGTGTATGATTAATTAATTTAGTGCGGAAAAAGGAATCAGAAAAATATCTTCCAATGGCTGTGTCATATGGTATAATTACAGAATCCTTATTTAAGTTTTTAAAAACTGTAAAAGGGATATTAGTCGGAAACAACAGATTGAAAGAATCTAATAAAAAATTAAACTTCCATTTATAACCATCACCAGAATCTAATTCCATTCTGAAAGTATGATCAATAAGTCCCAGAAATAACTTCATTTTGGTCACAATGCAATTCTTTGCATTTTAAGCATGTTTCATTTTGGTAAGGCAGACTAAATTCATATTTAACTTTAAACACTATTTTTTTCCCAACTTCATTATGATAAACCAAACTATCGCTAATTATTGGTCTGTAGACATTTTTCATCTCAAATCCTGTACAATAGTCAGTTCTTCTGCCACAAGAAGTTGTAGAAATAATTAGAAAAAGTGCAAGAAAAGAAAGTAAGTTTCCGTTACCTCGGTTGGCGGGACTCCAAACTAAAAAATAAAAGGAAAACCTATTTTTTATTCCACCTCCTAACCTCCGCCAGCGGAGGACAGCGCCCTGTTCAACCTTTACTCTTTGCAACACTTTTTTCACATCTTTTAATCTTAATATTTTCAAATCTTCAAATCCCCCTACTTCATCTTCACCACTCTCTTGGTTACCATCACGCCATCTGCATAAAACTTCACAAAATAAACGCCTGCTTTTAGGTTGTGCTTGGTGGCATCAAGGGTTAATTGGTGTGTGCCGTGGGTTTGGTTTCCCTCCTGCAATATGGCAATTTTTTTCCCTAAGATGTCGGTAATTTCTACCTTCACATTTGCTTTGGTATTTAAGGTATATGCCAAAGTGGTTTGGGCAGTAAACGGGTTAGGAAATATGCTTATTTGCATGGCGGCTGTGGGGTTTTCTATCCCTGTAATGATTTTTAGAGTAGAGTCTTTTGAGGTAGCGCATCCATTGCTATTGGTTGCCAAAAGTGTAACGGTGTAGGTGCTGTCTTTGGCGTAAGTATGTGTGGTGCTAAAGCCAGCGCCAGAAAATCCATCTCCAAATATCCATTTGTAAGTAGTGAGACTTGTATCCGCAGCATGGAAACTGAAGTTATGGCTACTGGTTTCCACTGCCGCCCAATTAACATTGGGGAGAGGGTTTACGGTGATGGTTACAGTGCCAGTATTGCTGCATCCTGCGGCGGTTACGGTTTCCGTGAGGGTATAGGTAGTGCTAACAGTTGGGGAAACTATTGGGTTGCTTTGGGTGCTTGTAAATCCTGTTGGGTTGCTTACCCATGCATAGGTATTTCCTGCTATTGCAGAGTCGCCTATTTGTGTGGTTTTGCCAATGCAAATAGATTGTTTATTTCCAGTTTTGGCAAGCGGAATTGCATTGACGGTTACGGCAACGGAATCCTTTTTACTGCATCCCGAGGCAGTGATGGTTTCTGTAACAATATAGGTGGTGTTTACGGTAGGGGTTACTGTTGGGTTGCTAACGGTAGAGGTGAATCCTGCAGGGTTGCTTGTCCACGCATAGGTACTTCCGGCAGTTGCACTTCCGCCAATAATAGCTGATGTGCCTTTGCAAACGGATTTGGCAGAACCTGCATTGGGTTTAGGTGTGGCATTTACTTTTATCAATACAGAATCTGTTTTGCTGCAACCAAAAGAGGTTTCAGTAAGTTTATAATAAGTGCTGGTAGTTGGGGTTACGGTAGGGTTACTTTGCGTTGAGGTAAACCCAGTTGGGTTGCTTGTCCATGAGTAGGTATTTCCTGATACGGCAGTTGCACCAATTTGCAATGAAGTGCCAAGGCATATTGCCCCTGCAGTACCCACATTTGCGTTGGGTAATGGGTTAACAATTACAGTTGTTTTTCCTGATGGGCTTGTGCATCCGCTTACGGTAATGGTAAGGGAGTATGTGCCGGAATCAGCAAGAGTAATTGATGTTCTTGAAGGGTTTTGTTGGGTGGATGTAAAGCTGTTTGCCCCCGTCCAGTTATAGCCCGCACCACTCACTGTGGCAGTGGATAAATTCAATGTTCCTCCCACACAAATTGGGGAATTGCTGGAGGCAGTTGGCGCAGCAGGAATTGGGTTTACAGTAATTTTTACTGAGTCGGTTTTGCTGCAAGTAGTGGTTGAATTTGTTTCTATCAATTTATAAACTGTGGTAACCGTGGGTGATACTGTTGGGTTGCTAATGGTGCTTGTAAATCCTGATGGGTTGGATGTCCAGGCGTATGTATTTCCACTTACTGATGAAGCTCCAATTGTTGTGCTTTTGCCACTGCAAATAAATGCGGCGCTACCCACATTTGCGGCAGGTGCGGGGTTTACAGTGATAACAACAGTATTGGTTTTTGTGCAACCTGTGGCGGTTACTTTTTCGGTTAATGAATAGGTAGTTGTGGCGGTTGGTGTAACAGTTGGGTTGCTTACTGTAGAGGTGAAACCTGATGGGGAAGAACTCCATGAATAAGTGTTTCCTGAAACTGCAGTAGCACCAATTCCCACACTGCCTCCGGCACAAATACTTGCTGCGCTTCCAGCGTTTGCAGTAGGTAATGGGTTCACACTAATTTGCGCAGTATCAGATTTTGAACAACCTGTTGCGGTGGTGATTTCTGTGAGAGTATAAGTGGTAGTAACGGTTGGTGAAACCGTTGGGTTGGATGCTGTAGAAGTGAAGCCAGATGGTTTAGATACCCAGCTATAAGTATGACCCGAAACAGAGGTGCTTCCTAATATTGTAGAAGAACCAGAACAGAGAGATTTATTCCCGCCTGTAGTAGCAGATGGCAATGGGTTTACAGTAACTTTTATGCTGTCAGATTTTGAACAACCCGTAGCGGTTATACTCTCTGACAAAATATAAATTGTAGTGGCAGACGGGGTGGTGGTTGTGCTGCCCAAAGTGGATGTAAATCCTGATGGGGAAGAAGTCCATGAGTAGGTGTGCCCAGAGGTTGTGGTGGTTCCTATTTTGGCAGTTCCGCCTATACAAAATGCGGTATCTTTTCCTGCGTTTACAGTCGGTAAAGGATTGACAGTTATTGTTACACTATTGGATGCGCTGCAACCTCCTGCATTGGTTTCGGTGATAGTATAAGTAGTAGTTGCAGTTGGTGAAACAGTTGGGTTTGGTGAGGTAGAAGTAAACCCAGATGGTGATGAACTCCAAGAATAAGTACTACCAGAAACGGCTGTTGCGCCAATGCTTGTAGAGCCTCCATTGCAAATAGATTTATTACTTCCTGCGGCAGCGGTTGGTGTTCCGTACACAGTAATTTTAATGGAGAAAGTATCATTGCCGGGAGTGCTGTCGGTAACTGTGTTTGGTTTTTCACTCCAAACTTTTATGGTGTAGCTGCCAGCGGTAAAACTCACAGAACCTAAAGTGATGGCAGTGTCTGTGGCGTTGGTAGCAAGTGTACCCGTCCAGCTATAAGTTGTTTTTGCAGTGCCGTTCACAGTCCATTTTATGGAGGCAGAAGTAATGGTTTTACTACCAAAATTTTTGAGTGTACATTTCACGGATTTAGTGCCTATGCAGAATGCAGAATTTGGTGCTTGTATAGCAGTAATTCCTGCATCAGTATTGGAAGGGGTGAATTCATCCGCCCCAATATCTGGGGTAGTGGTGCTGCGTTTTTGTCCATCAATATCATCAGCAATGCCAGTTACTACTTTTCCCTTTTTATCTAGTGAAGAACTGGTAACATGCAAATCAGAAGTGGTGGAATATCCGGGGTCCGTATTCAAAGAATTTGCATCCAACCCTGAGGCTGTTTTGTAGGCAGAGAAAGAAGTAAAGTCAGTCTTTTTCCAATGGATAAATCTATGACCATTGCCGTAAAAATTATTGTAATCAGAAGCATTAAAAGATGCAGAAATCGTATCCGTCCACATGGCATATCCTTTTGCATGATTCACAAAATTATTATTATGCATATAGAAAAATGCTTTGGCTGAATTTGCTTCAAAAGCCCAGCTATTGCTATCACTTCCATAAATATTTATGTTGTTATAAAACACTTCTGTTTCACCGGTTGAAATAGCAACTAAGCCCTCACTATTGTTATTGGCTGCAATAAAATTATTGGCAATAGTTGCTTTGTTAAAAAAGGAATTGGTGAAGTTATAAGCAAGCATCCCTAAGCCACCGGCACCTAAATTTATTTTGTTTTTGATGACAGTAAATCTGCCAGTTTGGTTATACACGCCAAGCCCCATTCCGCCAGTATAACCTGATGGGTTTTGGGTGATAATATTATTGGTAACAAAGCCTCTGTTGCCATATTGATAAAAGACTCCGGCAGAGTAAAAGCTATCCACAGTATTATTATCAAAACGGATGTTGGCAGCTTTGTAAATGGAGTCACCAATCAGCACTACAGCCCAGCTTCCATACTTAATCAAATTGTTTTTGAAGAGGATGTTAGAATCATTGGCATACACACAACTTACTGCAGATTGGTTGAAGGTATTGGTAGTAGTTTTCACCCCAATTAATTGACAATTGAGGATGTTATTATTCTGTGCCCAACCCGCAATTTGCAGCACACTGCCATAAGTTTTTGTTCCTGTTTTGCGTATGGAAATTTTCTTTAAAGTAACCCAAGTGGTACTATCCAAAGAGAAGGTATAATTGGCAGTACCTGCCACAGAAGAAGTATCAGAAATAAATACTTTGTTGCTATCCAAACTCTGACTTTGGAAGGTAACTGTATTCGTAGGTGAAGAGCCCGGAATAGTTCCTATCCTAACTTTCTCAGTATAAATTCCATCACGGATATTAAAGGTTACCGCGCCGCAAACACCCTTTTGCATCAGGTCTTTTACAGCTGCTTTTATGGTGGCATAATTTGGTGAACTGCCACCAATAGTATAGCTGCCACTCAAGCATCCTGAAGCCAAAAATTCATCAGCCCCAATATCGGGGAAAGAATTATTTCTTGCCTCCCCATCAATATCTGCGGTGATGCCGGTGCCTCCAACTCCAGCACCATTAATGGCGCTATTGGAAGCATGTAAATCAAAGGTTGAAGTATAAGTTGGGTCCACATTTTTTGAACCTGCATCTTTACCAGTGGCGGTTCTCCAAGCGGCAATTGTGGTGTAGGAAGTACTATTATAAAAACCAAGGTTAGTCCCCGATTTATAAAGATTATTATAGTTGCAATAATTTAAAGTATTGCTTGCATGATAGATGGCATAGCCACTCCCTTTGTTAATGTAATTATTATTTACATGATAACAATTATTACCGGAAGTATTTTCATCCCACATGGCTGCGCCGGTGGTGAGGGTTGAGGTATTAAGCAAATTATTGAAGTAGGTAAGCAGGCTAAAACAATTCAAAGTTCTGATGCAAGTACTTGCTGAAGTACCCGTGGTTACAGTAACAAAATTGTTGAAAATATAACCGAAAGAATAGCCATTAAAAGCTTGAACATAAATCCCTCTTGCAGTGGCACCATTGCCACTTATTCCAACTTTATTATTTGCTATGATGAGGCCACTATCACTGTTATCAACTCTTATCCCGTAGCACACTGATGGGGCAGTGGAGAAGGCATAACTCCTCATAATATTTCTGCGGATGGAGAGGTTGTTATTGTATCCTGTAAACACGGCACTCAGGCTAAAACTATCCATCACATTCCCTTCAATTAAATTCCCTATTGGGTGTGCCGAGGTGCTTCCGTAAATAAAAACACTATTCATCCCGTACTTTAAAAGATTGCCGCTGATGATAAGGTTTCTGGTGAATGAGCTATCATTTTTTATGAGAGAATTGGCATCTGTAACTCCTGTATTGGTAGCATAAACTCCACTGATTTTATTCCCTATTAAACTTATATCCGATGCTCTGTTGCTAAGATAAACTGCCACACCATAGGTGTTAGTTCCTGTTCTGGAAATGCTGATTTTTTTGAAACTAATATATCTACTGCTATCACAATTTAAGGTGTAATTTTTAGCAGCTGACGAAGAGGATGCAAAGGTTAATTTCACTTTGCTGCTGTCTCCTTTTTCTGATTGAAAAACTACAGAATTATAGGGGGTGGTTCCTGGAACAGAACCAATTCTTATCCTCTCATTATAGCTGCCATCACGCACATTAAAAGTAACTGCGCCGCAAACCCCGTTTCTATTAAGTGAGGTAACAGCAGCAGTAAAAGTTGTAAAATCTGGGGTTGTTCCGCCAACAGTATAAGTGCCACTTAATGGTTTGGCAAGGCTGTCATATTTACCGCCCACACCCACTGCATACCATGCATTTACAGTTTGTTTGTATTCGTTAGAGCATAGCCCAAAAAGGTCGGATGCAGCTACCAAAGAATAAAATCTTGCATCAGCATATTGCGCTGTGGAGGTAAGATAAAAAGCTAAATTTCTGTAAGCAATTCGTGATGCGCTTTTAACACTGATAGCAGTTACGTTATACGCATTACCATTATCATTAGTGCCTGAACCACCCATTGATAAAAGATAAAACCAAAAATTTTGCACTGCACAATTGGTATGCACTCCTCCATTATCTGCTGCACCAGAATACCAATTTGTTCCTTTGTATGTATTGGGATGTGATATGGATTTAGGTGATTTTAAATTTCTGAAACCAGTACCGCTTTTGGTGATGTCTTCTGCCATTATCCAATTGGCATTAGTGGGTCTTGCATAAAACTCTACGGCAGTGCCCATAATATCACTGAAAGATTCATTCAAAGCACCTCCTTCGTAAGATGTACCAAGTTTTGCAGAATTGCTGGTAACACCATGTGTGATTTCATGACCACAAACATCTAATGCAGTAAATATATTAGTACTTGTCCCGTTGCCATCTCCATATGTCATTCTCAATCCATCCCAATAAGCATTTTGATAACTAACATCAAAATGCACATAGCTTAAAAGTTTAAAGCCGTTATTATCAACACTGTTTCTTCCATTGGTATAGAAATAATATTCCCATACTTTTTCCGCACCAAAGTGGGCATCAGTAGCGGCTTCATCTTGTGCAGAATTTACATTGTTCCAGTAATTATTGGCATCGGTAAAATCTACGGCACTTGTGTAGGTTTTACCTGTTTTCATATTAAAAGTTTCAACCCCTCCGCCAAGTACAGAATCCCTGAGTTGGAATTTGCTTGAACTTACACTATCTGTATTGATGGTTTGTGTGCCGCTATATTTTGTTTTAGCAGTGCCCTTACTATTGTTGATATAACACAGTGTTTGGTGCGTAAAAACCAATTCTCCTGTCTTTGCATCCACATAAATATCCTGCCTCGCAAGCGGCTGTGTGGTGTAGATATCAAACTTATAGACCAACCTAAAATCTTTCTTCTTAGGCTCACCATCTTTAGCACAAATCTGTAATTCACCCGTTGGGAAATAAGTTGCATTTGGGTTTTTGGTTATCTTTTTCAAGTTTTCGTTTTCACCCTTTATATCCCACATAAAAATTTTGCCACCACTGTATTTTTTGGCTAATTCCAATGCATCAACTGAAGAGAGGGTAGGGGAGGAGTTAATGTTAAGATGAGGATAAAAATCTCCATTGATGGAAACCACTTTGCCTTCTTTCTCATGGCAAATTATCATGGATTGGGCTACAGAAAGTCCTTTATATTTTTGGATATAGCGGGTGTGTGTAAACCCAATATCATCTTTTTCTTTTTTGTATTCTACCAGCTTATCATCTGCTTGCATTTGCAATATTTTTTTAGCCTGATAGTAGAATTCATCAGCGCCAAATTGGGCATCTTCTTTAAACTGTACATAAGATGGAATACCAAATTCTTCACTCATCCTGAGTAAAGAAGCGCCTGAAATATTGGATTGATTTTGTGCAAAAGCAGCAACAGCAATAACAGATGCTGTTATAAAAAGTATTACTTTTTTCATAATGGTTTTGTAATAAAAAATGCCTGAGTTTGAATAGCAAAATTAAGTAACCATTTGCAGTTATAAACTATCTGGTATTCCAAAAAAATGGGGTATATAACTTCATCAAAGTTAGATACCCCATTTTTATGTATAGTTCTTAAAAGTATTCCGCTATTCTATTGCCTTCTTTCTTGTAGCAAACCAGTACATAATCCCCGCAAGGCAAAGGAAGGCTGCCACGCCAAGTATGTCCCCAGTAGTTCCCATTTTCTCTGCAAGGGTAGCTCCCTCTCCAGATGCGCCAAACATATTTGATACGCCGTTATGGATGTTATCCATCAGTGATTTCCCATTGCTCATATTATACCCCACCAGCACCGCAAGCAATATCCCTGTAAGTGCACCACCCGCAATTAAACCGGAACTAAAGAGGGCTCCTGGGCCGGTTTCAGCCTCAGCTTCTGTCTCTGCTTTTTTGGTTCTTTTGTCGGATAGCCATTTTACCAATCCCCCTATAAAAATGGGCGTAGTGCTGCTGAGGGGCAGATATGCACCCACCGCAAATGCCAAAGAGCTCACCCCGCAAAGTTCCAACACGGCAGAAATCCCCATGCCTGTAAGTACCAATCCCCACGGCAGGTTATGGCTTAATAATCCTTTGATAACGGTTGCCATTAAAGTAGCTTGTGGGGCGGGTAAAGGGTTGGGGTGTGCCAAGGTTTTTTCGCCGATACCTAAAGTGTCATTCAACAATAAAATCGTCATGCCAATAGCACCTACAGAAACCAGCACACCAATCAGCAGCGCCATTTGTTGTTTGATTGGGGTTGCCCCAATAATATATCCTGTTTTTAGGTCCTGAGAAGTTGCCCCCGCGTTGGCAGATGCAATGCACACAATGGCGCCAACGGTTAAGGCAATGGGTTGATAAATATCGCCAGTCCAGCCAAGCCCCACAAAGATTAATGAGGTCGCCATCAGGGTGGCAATTGTCATCCCCGAAATGGGGTTGGATGATGACCCAATGATGCCGACAATCCGCGAAGAAACGGTAACGAAAAAGAAGCCAAACACTACAATCATCAAAGCAGAAAGGATGTTGTTATGGGTGGGTAAATTAGGAATCAAAATCATAAATAAAACCAACACAGCGCTGCCAATAAGCACATAAGTTAGTGGGATGTCCCTCTCAGTTCTAGGGGTTTCTGCGCTGCTTTTTTTATCCTTTTTCATGATGTCCGCCATGGAATCTTTAAAAGCACTTACTATGGTAGGCATTGTTTTAATGAGGGTCATTAATCCCCCAAAAGTTACCGCACCAGCACCAATATATCTTATGTATCTGTTCCAAATTTCTCCGGCACTCATGTCTTTAATCAGCTTCACGGTTTCGGGTGCAAAAGGCACGGTGAGGGCATCACCAATCATAGTAATTAATGGGATTAAAACCAGCCAACTTAGCACGCCACCTGCTACCATTACCCCTGCAATGCGGGGTCCTATAATAAATCCTACTCCCAATAATTCAGGGGTAATTTCTCCACTTACACTTGCGTTGGGGAGCGCACTTCCGCGCTTGAAAATATACTCAGGGCTATCCTTCCAAAGCCCCATAATGCTCATCAATAATTTATAGAGAAAGGCTATCCCTAGCCCATAATAAACCTTTTGGGCAAGCTTGCCACCCTTCTCCCCTGCTACCAAAACATCTGCACAAGCAGTACCCTCAGGATATGGGAGGTTGCCGTGTTCTTTCACGATTAAAGAACGGCGCAGGGGTATCATAAAAAGGACTCCCAAAATGCCACCCACTAACGCAAGAGAAAAAATCTGGAAGTAATGAAAGTAATTTATACCACCTGATAAAAACAAAAGAGCAGGCACAGTAAACACCACCCCCGCCGCAATGGATTCCCCTGCAGAGCCAATGGTTTGTACGATATTGCTCTCAAGAATAGTTGCCTTCCCAAACCTTTTAAAGATTGAGATGGAAAGCACCGCCACGGGGATGGAGGCACTCACGGTGAGCCCAACTTTTAGCCCCAGATAAACGGTGGCAGCGCCAAATATTATCCCGAAAATAGAGCCTAAGATTATAGCTTTTGCAGTGAACTCAGGGATGAAATCGGAGGCAGAGATATAGGGTTTGTGTTCTTGCTTTGGGGTTTTATTTTCTTCCATGATTGTTTTGGTTTTAGAGGTGCAAACTATGAAAGTTTTATGTCTTAATTTTGAATTTTTAATTCTTAATCAGGAAAAAGAGAAATGAGCACACAAACCGAAGAGCTTTTAGAGACTGCTTTAGTGGCAGATTTGGAGAAGAACATCGTTGTTTTTAATGATGATGTAAATACTTTTGACCACGTAATCCAAACTTTTGTGGATGTGCTGGGGCATCAGGTGCATCAGGCAGAGCAGTGTGCTTTATTAATACATACCAAAGGCAAATGCAGTGTAAAAAGCGGCGGCTATGATGCCTTAGAGCCTCTTTGTACTTCCATCTTGGAACGCGGCATCTCTGCTGAAATTCATTAAAAACACATTTTGAAGTACCATGTAATAATCACCGGTGCTGGAATTGTTGGGCTGGCAACAGGGTTGAAATTATTGGAGAAAAATCCTGCCCTTAAACTTTGCATTCTTGAAAAAGAAGACAAACCTGCCCAACACCAAACAGGGCATAATAGCGGTGTAATTCACTCAGGAATTTATTACAAACCTGGCAGCCTAAAGGCAACTAACTGCATTAGCGGTTATCATCAACTCATAAAATTTTGCGATGAGAATGGAATTAAATACGACCTCTGTGGGAAAATAATTGTTGCCTCCAATGGCAAAGAGCTCCCTGCTTTAGAGAATATCTTTAATAGGGGGAATGAAAATAAATTAGAGGGCATAAGAAAAATTTCCGTGGCAGAGATGAAGGAAATTGAGCCCCATGTGGCAGGCGTTGCAGGTCTTTGGGTGCCGCAAACAGGCATCATTGATTATGTGGAAGTCTCCAATAAATATGCAGAACTTATTATAAAAATGGGTGGCGAAATAAAATATAATGAGAGGGTTGAGGATATCCATAAAACAGATGCTGGCGTTGAAGTAATCACAGAAAAAAATACTTACAACACCAAACTCCTCATCAATTGTGCAGGCTTATACTCTGATAAAATTGCTAAGCTCACCAACAAAAATCTTGAAGTAAAAATCATCCCTTTCCGCGGTGAGTACTATAAAATAAAACCTGAAAGATACAGCTTGGTAAATAATTTAATCTACCCTGTGCCTGACCCTGAATTCCCTTTTTTGGGTGTGCATTTTACCAGAATGATTCATGGTGGGATTGAGGCGGGGCCTAATGCTGTGCTGGCTTTTAAAAGAGAGGGTTACAAAAAAACTGACTTCAATTTGGCAGAAGCCGCAGAGATAATTGCCTTCCCCGGGTTTAGGAAAATAGCCATCAAATTTTGGCGGACAGGTATAGGAGAAATGTATCGTTCTTTCTCCAAAGCTGCTTTTACCAAAGCACTACAAAAACTCATTCCTGATATTAGGGAGGAGGATTTAATGCTGGGTGGCAGTGGGGTAAGGGCGCAAGCCTGCCACATTAACGGCAACCTCTTGGATGATTTTTTTATTATAGAAGATAAAGGGCTAATTAATGTTTGCAATGCACCATCACCGGCTGCCACATCATCACTTGCTATTGGGGAGGCCATTGCAAATATGGCGGAGAAAAACGGGTGAAGAAACCTCACCCCAACCCCTCTCCAAAAGAGAGGGGCAAGAAAAATCTTTTGTATTTCTTGATTGCAATCACCACAAAAAAAGAGAGTCCCGAAATTTCGGGACTCTCTTTTTTACATTTATTAGAAGCTAAAAACTATTCCTTAATAAACTTTTCGTAGCCTGTATTGCCTTTGGCATCTACTGTTTTTACAATGTATAAACCAGAGGCCAATGAAGTAACATTGATGTAGCTAATACCTGTTAAACTCATATTGCTTTTCACCACTTGTTGTCCGCTTAAGTTATAAACTGAAATAACTTTGGTGTTGCCATAGTTCATTATTTGAAGGCTCTCTTTTACAGGGTTGGGATACAGTTTGATGTTATCTGTTTTACTAACCGTATAATTAATACCGGTAGTTTCTGTTTCAACTGCAATGCTCATAGTATCTTCTCTTACACCAGCAGAGGTAGTTTGAATCACCTGAATTACTACAGTGCCTTTGCCTTTAACGCCTTTGGTATCTACTAATAACTTAAAGAAAGCAGTATCTCCCGCTTTCATGGTGGTATTAGAGCCGCTATCTGGGATACCTGCAAAGCAATTTCCATTATCGCAAATAGAGTAATCCCAAGAGTTAATTAAGGTGTTGCTTATTCTTTTCCATCTCAAATTTAGGCTTTTGCCTGACATATTATAAAAATGACTATAAACCTCAGGGTAGCCTGTTAGTGGTATTTGAACAGATAAATGTTTGCCCTCTACATAACCTAAGTTTTGAGATTTAGCAGAAAAGGAAGCAATTACAGATAGACTTATAATTGCTAATGTTAAGATGTTCTTCATGTTGTTTTGAATTAATGAGGACAAAGATAAAGGATATTATTATCAGATTGGAAATATTATTCTATAAACTTAAAATAAATAAACCAACCTTCTTTCAAGGTTGGTTTATTTATTTTATTTATGGTTATTAGTAATCCCCCCTACCCATTCACCTGCGTATGCAAATTGGCAGCATCAGTACCATTATTGCGCACATAAAGGTGGGTATTTATCACGTTATCCCATCCAATATCACCTGCTAAATGGTTTTGTACTGGTGCGCCGCCGGGCATTTCAAAATGGTCTGGCGGTGCGGGCATTTCTGTAATATTATCACCATACCATATTTGCAGATTGCCACCCGGCGTTGCGCTGGCAAGGGTATCAAACAGCATACTGGTATCTGCCCCAATGCCTGTGAGGCCTGTTATTTCTATAGTTGCACCTGCGTTAATAGTTGTATTGATGCTTTGTGTAGGCGCAGGTGCGCTTTCATTAATTACATATTCATCATATTTAGCAGGGTTATTACCTACGCCACCCCAATAAGTTTGCCCTATCTCTGCCAATAATATCATTTCTCTATATAAAGCATTGCCTTTATTAATTCTTTCTACCTTTTTGGTGGTTCTGGTCTTTTTTGCAGTGGTTAATGCTGTTTGATTGGCATCAAAAGCCGTTACCATATTGGTAAATGTGGTTACATAAGCGGCATTAATATTATATCCTGCTGCAAACCCAGCCTGATTAAGAATTAATGAATCTCTGCACACCTTTGCATTTGCCAAAAGCTCCTCAGTATTTTGCAAACTGAGGCTGCCCAACAGCCCAAAAGCATTGAGCATATCCTGCCCGCTTACCCCATTTGCCCATACATTTTGCCCTACTTTCACCACCAATTTGTGCATTTCATCATATACCGCTTTTTGGGCAGTATCCCTTGCGCCCCGCGCCAAAGTAATAGGGCCCATAAAAACCTGGTCACCCGGCACCGCCTCAAAAGTATCTCTAAGAGCCTGTAATGCAATAATCCGCGCCGCAGATACATTGTACTCTGCCAATACTGCTTGGTCAGTATTTAAAGAAATTTTAAGGCTATCCGCCCTTTCAGTTAAGTGTGTATCAGAGAAATTATACTCTCTTACTACTGCGTCTGCTTTTTGTGTGGTCATTTTATAATAGTTTGATGTTTAAAGTTTAAGGTTTAAAAAACCTCACCTAAATCCTCTCCAAAGGAGAGGACTTTACCCCTGAATAACCTTGGCAGGTTGTTTTTTTAAGCCCCTCTCTTTTGGAGAGGGGTTTGGGGTGAGGTCTTTACCGCCACAAATCTAAAACGTATATTTTTATTATCAAAATAAAAAATATTATTATTTTGATAGTTAAAAATTCAATACCGCTGACTATTCATGTAATGCCACTGTAAATATATTTAATACCGCTATTTAAAAAATCTATTCAGTTATCTAATTTTTCTATTCAGATATATTTTTAAGCCATTCCGTTGCATATTTAAACAATAAATATGGTAGATTTTAGTCTTGGTTTTAGTGGCGGAATTGTTTGCAATGTTAAAGGAATATATAAAATTGTTATAGGGTTATATTTATAGTTTCACTTTTATCCCACCATTTACAACAAAGCCTTCGGTATGTGTCCATATTTCATCAAAGGAGGGGTTGCTATGGGGTGGGTTTACTACGGTTTTGTAGCGGCTTTGGCGCACATCGGCAAAGTTTTCAAAATTGATGAAGATGGCTACTTTTCCAAAGGTTTTTTCTGCCATAGCACCAACTTCCCAAAAGGATTTGGTGGTGGTGTGGTTGCTTAGGTATTGTGTGCCGCTATTGTAGCTCTCTAATCCTATTTTTAGGTTTTTCTCCAGCTCATATACAAGGGCAAGGTTTAGTTTGTGGCGGGGCAAAAGGGGTAAGTATTGGTTGCCACTTAGGTATTTTGCTTGTGCATCGGTATAGGTGTAGCCTGCAAAAAATTTAAGATGCTCTTTAAAAATAAGTTTGATGTTGGTCTCCCAGCCTGTGCTTATTACGGGTTTGGTGGCATTGGTAAAATAGTAGTTGCTTTTGGCAGAATCCCATTGTAGCACGGTGGCGTTATTGATAATGGTGTAAAAAAACATTTGGTTGATGGAGAAAAATAAATCATCACCCAATGGGGTTTTGTAATTTACATCAGCAGTGCTGCCGTAGCTTCTTTCGGCAGTTACATTAGCAAGTGGGGCAAGGCTGCGGTACTGGAAACTTTCGGTTTGTTCTGTAAAAACCGTGGGGGCTTTGTAGCCCATGCCGCCGCCAATACGTGAGCTTAGTTTTTCATTGATTTTAAAGAGTAAAGAGAGGCGTGGCAGCAGAAAGTACTCAGTATTTTTATAGGTGGCATTAAAATAATTTACAGCCTCTGCCCTTATCCCTGCTTCTGATTTTATGATGGGGGTAATATCCCATGTGTGCTGGGCGTATATGCCTGTGGTTTGGGTGGTGTAGTTTTTCTTATTTAAAACCACCGAATCTGTTTGCAGAAATTTATCATAAATAATGCTACCGCCCACAATTATGGTTTGGTTGGGCAGGTTGTGGGCATAGGAGGCATCAACAAAAGTATTATAATTATCGCCTTTAAAAAGATAATTGCTTAGGGTTATGCTGCGTTGGTAGTAGCTAAATGAGGTTTTGATGGTGAGGGCATTTTTGCCATTGAAAAATTGATGAAACTGGGCGGTGGCAATGTTGCGGCGGGTTTTGTTTAGCTCAAAATAGGTGTGCAGGCTATCTGTTTTATTATTTATTACATTAATATCACCTCCTTTGCGGCTGCCTTGGGTGTAGCTATTGCCAAGCATAAGGGTGGCTTTGGGGGTGATGTAAAAATAGAGTTTGGGGTGTATGGTAAAATCTGAGGCAAGGGGTAATTCGGTAAAATCATCCTTATCTACATCATAGGGTTTTTGGTAATTATAAAGTGCTAAAACAGAGTAGCCTATTTTGCCATTTTTGGCAGAGGCATAGCCGCCAATATTGGTTTGCCCTATATGGCTTTGGTTAATTAAAAAGCTGTATTCAGGGGTTTCTGTAGGGGTTTTTGAGATAAAATTAACCACCCCTGCTATAGCACCGCCGCCGTAAAGTGTGGAGGCGGGTCCTTTAATTATTTCTACTTGTTTAAGGTCTAGTGGGGGTATTTCTAGTATGCTTAATCCGCTGGCAAAATTGCCGAAATTAGGGTAGCCATCCTTTAGCAGTTGGGTGTATTTGCCATCCAACCCTTGTATGCGTATGCTTGCATTGCCACTGGTGGCAGAGGTTTGCTGCACTTGCATACCTGTGCTCTCATGCAGTAGCATACTTACATTGGCGGGGCGCATATTATTTTTTTCGTCAAGTTCTTCGGTTTCTATGGTTTCTACCCTTGTGGGGGTGTTATCAATAGTGCGGCTGGTACGGGTGGATGATATTATGATTTCTTCGGTTTCATTAGCAGTAGAGGTTAGATAAATAAGGATGGGTTTTGCGGTGTTATCCAAGGGGAATTGGTAGGTTTTCTCAAAGGTATTATAGCCTACAAATTTTATAAGGATGGTTTGCATACCATTGGGGATATTGAGGATGGTAATTTCTCCATTGACACCCGCCACAGTGCCATTGGTTGTGCCTTTTACTATGGCAACAGCACCTATTAAAGCCTCTTGGGTGGTGCTGTCTTTTACTATGGCATTAAAGGTATTTTGGCATATAGCCGTGTTTATACTAAAGGCTGCTATTAGCAGCATCATTATTTTTTTCATTAAATAATTTTAATTAAAGGTTAAATAAAAAGGAAAGCTTGCGGCATCTTAAAAAGATGCAACTGCTATATAAAAGTAAAAATCGGGATTTACTTAACCTCTCCTTGGTGGCTGCCAGATGGCAGCAATAAAATCATCAGTAACCAAAGCCTGATATTCTGCAATTTTTAGTTGGGTAGCATTGATAATAATCCCTTTTACTAAAAAACTTAGAGGGATGCTAAAACCACTGCATCCGCAGCAATTACAAATGCAAAAGGGGCTGCATGATTCGTTATCATGGTTAGTATTATCAGAATGTTGGGTGGTGGAAACAGAATTCACCACCGCCTCATCTTCATCCATACAAGGCATACCTGTAGCCATCAGCACATAAAAAGATAGGAGGATGCAAAGGTATTTCATCAATGCAAAGGTAGAGGGTTTTATAATTTGAGATAAAAAACTTTCTACCTTTGAGGTGTTATGAAACAGAAACTACTCGGGATTGCATTTATATTTATTGCCCTACAATGTGCAGGAGGGAATATTTATCAGAAAATTTACATCAATAAAGGGATGATGACGGGTGCGGATACTACCCTTTTCCCTGCATTGGCATTTAACAGCACCTCTGCTTTTTCGCAAGAAAATACCCGAATTAATTTAAAGCCCGGTGATAGTTTGCATTTGTGGGTAGTGAATAATGATAGTGATGCTCATTTTATAAGAGCTCAAGGATTTGGGATGGTGTATGGAATGAAAAAAGGAGATTCATTGTTATGCACTTTTAGTTTCTCCAAAGAGGGAGTTTATATTTTGTATGACAGAGGCTCCAACAATAAATTTTCATACCTCGGCTTAGCCACCATGATTTGTGTAAGCAATTCCACCAAGAATAATTTCTACTGGAATATTAAAGAGCAGGAAAAATCTTACAACAAAACACTGGCAAATGATAGCCCTGTAAACTGGAAAAAATACCTGCCTGATTATTTTACCATCAACAGCAGAAGCTACCCTGTTTTGCAGAAAGACACAGCGGCTTTGGTGAAGGGAAAGGTGGGTGATACAATTAGAATTTTTGTGGCAAATACTGGCATCAGTATGCATGCAATGCATTTTCATGGATTCCATACCAAAGCAATTTTTTGTTCTGACGCTAACATGATTGGCTGGCAAAAGGACACATGGAATATGAAACCCATGCAAACATTTATTCTTGAAATGATTCCGGACAAACCCGGAATGTACCCTGTGCATGACCACAATTTAGTAACCCTAACAGGTGGCGGCAGATACCCTAATGGAATGATGGTGATGATGGAAATAACAAAGTAATTTGAAAATGAGAAAATTTGAAAATTTGAAAATGAGAAAATGGTTAGTGATTCTAATCATCTTTGCAACATATGGAGGAGAAGTATTAGCTCAGAAAAACGTAGATTATTTATTGATTATGCGCAACACAGGTAAGGATACCATGTGGGATGGTGTGAGTATGAAAACCTACGGATTTGCACAAGGCCTAAAGGAAAATCCTAAAGTGCCGGGAGTAACATTATATGCCAATGAAGGTGATACTTTAAGGCTCACCGCGTGGAATATTTCTCAGGGTGACCCTCACACCATTCACCCACATGGGTTGGATGTTGACCAGATGAATGATGGTGTACCAATGACTTCATTTTCCATCAAACACATGAAAAAATATGTGTATAAAATCCCTTGCACAAATGCCGGGACATACTTTTATCATTGCCACATGGCAGATGTGGTGCATCTACAAATGGGGATGTATGGATTTGTGGTGGTGCGCCCAAAAGATGGTAGCAAAACCACTTGGACAGGGGGCTATAAATTTGATAAAGAGTTCAATTTACTCTTCTCTGAATTTGATAAAATGTGGCATGATTCATTAACGGATTCTGTGGCTATGAAGAAGGACAGTATGATGTTAGAAAATTTCAATATCCCAACCTATAACCCTAATTATTTTTTAGTGAATGGAAGGAGTCATCAGCAAATAAAAAAGGACTCCACTTCTTTTCTAAAAGCCAAAGCCAATGAGACTATTTATCTACGATTAGGGAATATGGGTTATTATTTAAACGAGGTAATTTTCCCTGCAAATTTGGATGCTACTTGGGTGGATTCTGATGGAAGACAACTGCCCAATGCGGTTAAAAATAACAGTCTCCAAATAGCCCCCGGAGAAAGATATGGAGTGCTTTTAAAAGCCAAAACAGAATTCATAGATTCTATAAAAGTGCGCTATATAAACCCAAATACTTATGCTGCGCATGATTCGGAATTTATCCCTGTGGAGATAAAAGGAACAGTTGGTATTGAAGATAATTCTTTGGTGAAACCAAGGCTTCGTATTTCTCCCAATCCTGTTCATGATTTTGTGAAATTGGAAGGGTGGGGGAGTGGTGATTTTGGCGAAGCCAAAATCACCATACTTAC
>JAPLCZ010000237.1:37584-66489 GCA_026391915.1 Bacteroidota bacterium
CATCACCCTCCAAAAAAGCTGGATTAACCCCACCAACCAAACCATCAACGTCACTCACCTCCCCAATGGCATCTACCTGCTGCGCATCAACTCCATTGGATTAAAATTTGTAAAAACAAATCCATAGACCACCCCCCCCAATGAGGTTTTTAATTTCCCTTTTACTCTTCCTTGGCCTAACTGCCCACGCCCAAAAGCAGCCCGCCGCATTTTATTTTAAACAAGGGATGGAGCTCCAGAAAAAAGAGCAGTTTAAAGATGCCATTGAAAAATACAAACTCGCCATCAGCATCAACAAAAATTATATTGAGGCATACGTAAACAAAGGCATTTGCGAGGACGGATTATCCCAATGGATTAATGCCATTGCCAGCTATAATGCCGCCCTTAAAATCAATCCTAAACTGGCGGAAGTCTATTGCCTGCGCGCTGCTGATAAATATGAGTTGGAAGATTTGGACGGCGTAATTTTAGACTGCACACTAGCCCTAGACATAAACCCCGAATTGCATGATGCCTACCTAAGCCGCGGCAACGCCTATTACCAAAAAAAGGAGTTCCCCAAAGCCATTACCGACTACAATAGAGCCATTGATGCCGATGCCAAAGATGCCCAAGCCTATATGGGCAGGGGCAGCGCTTATTACTTCAATGGCAACATAAAAGCAGGCTGTGCGGATTGGCAAACCGCAGCCAACCTTGGACTAAAAGACGGGGCAGAGATGGTGGAGAAGCATTGTAGGTAGGGAGGAATAAGTGTTTGGTGTGCCACCAACCACGGCAAAGGGCAACATAAAAGCGGGCTGCGCAGATTGGCAAACCGCAGTCAACCTTGGGCTAAAAGACGGGGTGGAAATGGTGGAAAAGCATTGTAAGTAAATTTGCAGTTAGGCTAAGAAAAGTATGGGCTTTATATTCTCTCTATTGTTTGTTATTATTTTATTATTAATTCTGGGTAAAATTGTATCCAAGAAGAAACCAATTTATATGGATAAAGTGCCATTAACTAACCAAAATAAGGATAGTTACAGTATGATTGATACCATGGATGAAGAGGACGATTTAGCTTTTCTTGAAATGAATATGGATGATAGGGAAAGTGTAAAAGAGTGGTTTGAATCAAAAAAGAATGATGGGTATTATTTTTCTGATAAGGTATATGCAATGGCAATGCATATTATAGAAGGAAGAAAATGGCTTAGTGATGACGAGTATAAAGCTAAGCAAGCAAGAGCCGAAAAGAAGGAAGAAAATGAAAGGAATGAAGAAGTAAAAATTTACAATGTTGTTAAAGATATTATAAATATAGTTTTGGATTGGGAGTTATCTAATGAAGAACAAAAGTCAAAAATTGATGAAATTCTTAAACCATATTCAAGGAAAATAAAATTTTGTAAAGGAGTTAAAAAGCAGGCGTATTGGCACGCAATGCATATAATTATGAATTCACCAAAGATGCCAGATGATATTGCTTATAAAGCAAGAACAGAAAGACAAAAAGTGATGGGTAATTTTACAAGAAGGAAAATAAATGAGTTCCCATTACTGGATATAAAAAGATTTCCAAATGAGGCAAAAATAAAACTTACTGCTGCTGACATTGCTGAATACCAAAATTTCATTTGGGTAAATCACGAAAGAGATTTTTAATACAACATGCCTCCCAATCGTCATCATTTGTAATGAGGATGATTTAAACATGCGTTTGCAACGCATAAAACAATAGCCCTTTCCAATGTTTACCCATCCACCTACTCCACCCTCTTCACCACCCAGCCAGCACCTTTTATTTGGGTAACTTCAAATTTGCCTTTGCTATGCTTTTCTAGTTTCTTGCAGAAGGTATTTGGGGTGCGGTTTCTCCATGTAAAATCGGCTTTTTCTACATGCAAAATATCGCCGGGCTGCATGGCTTCAATGGCAATCCGTACTTTGTTTTTATTGCCCAGTGGCAATTGGTTAAGCGCATCCGCTTCTTCCGGTGTTATAAATTTCATATCAGTTGTATTTGTTTTGGATAACAAATATACGCAAAAATATTGCGCTTGCCACCTCCAATGCTCATCCAAACCGTTCCAATGCACATTCTAAGCATTCTTTAGTACGCTGCAATACTGCTGTAGTGCGCTATTGTGCGCAAGCAGTACACTACTGTACTTCTTTAGTACGCCGTAGGGATTCTTTAGTACGCACTGAGTTATCTTTAGTGCGGTGATATCTCTATGCAGTACGCTGAAATACTGAAGCAATACGCTACTATACTCATTTAGTACGCTGCTGTACTTCTGCCATACGCTGTTGTGTATCTTTAGTACGCCCTAAGTGGTTATCACCTTTAGCGGAGGAGTAGGGATGAGTGTTGGAGCATTCCCGCTGTATTAAATCTTAGGCGTGCATCAAGGCAACAGATAAAAAAATATTTTTCATCCCCATGCAACCATTCAAACTCATTTTGCGTTCTTAAGTTTATAAATGAAAAAATTAACAATTTTCACTCACCTATAAACAACAACAAAATGAAAAACACACTGCAACTTTGGATTATCATTTTTGCCCTCGGACTCACCTATTGCAAGAAATCTGAGAGCACAGTTCCTACTACGGTAACTGTAACAAGGATTGAAATTAACAGCCATGCCGCCTTAGATACTTTAGGCAAAATTTGGGATGACACACCTGATCCCGGACCAGACCTTTTTTATATGCTAAGAGAGGAATCGGGTAATGTGATTGCCTCCGAAAAAAAATTACCATTCAGGGATATTACCACCACCCAATTGCCTGTAGGGTGGAATGAAAACATCCTAATGCCCGGATTAACTCAGCATTATAATATTGAGTGTTTTGATGATGATGGTATAGGCACTCCTGAAGGATATATGGGAGGCATTAGGTTTAAACTTAAGCCACCAACTGACCAAAAACTCCCTTACACAAATACCCAAGTTGTGGAATATGGTTCCTTAAAATTTACACTCCATTTAACTTGGAATAAATAAACTCACCCCATCAAACTGCAACAAAAAGCCCCTCCAAAATTTTGGTGGGGCTTTTTTATTAGTAAGGATTTATCTGTTATATCAGCCTTAAGTCAGCTCAATTTCCTATAACAAAGCTAACCGATATTTCCATCTTCAAATCTTTTAATCTTAAAATCTCACTATCTCCAAATTGTTTTTTACTGATTACTGACCACTGACAACTGTCAACTCTTAATTTTGCCCCATGAGTTCTATTGCCTTTTACACGCTTGGTTGCAAACTTAATTATTCTGAAACAAGTACCCTCTCACGCCAGTTTAAGGAGGAGGGTTTTGTGATTAATGATTTTGAAAATGGTGCAGATATTTATGTGATAAATACCTGCTCTGTAACAGATCACGCTGACCGCAAAACCAAGAGGATTGTTAAGGAGGGGCTCAAGAAAAACCCGCAAGCAAATGTGGTGGTTATTGGTTGCTATGCACAGCTAAAGCCTGAGGAAATTACCAACATCCCCGGGGTAACTATGGTGCTTGGCGCAAAAGATAAATTCAAACTTTTGCAGCACATACAGCAAATGCAAACTGGCTGTGAGCCCGCCATTTTTAATACTCATATTAAGGAGGCAGAAACTTTTACAACGGCTTATTCTGTAGGGGACCGCACCCGTTCTTTTCTTAAAATACAAGATGGCTGCAATTACTTTTGTGCTTTCTGCACCATCCCTTTGGCAAGAGGAAAAAGCAGGAGTTCCACTGTGGCAGAAACGGCAATGCAAGCCATGGAGATTGGCAAAAGTGGGGTAAAAGAAATTGTGCTTACCGGCGTAAACATCGGTGATTTTAATAACGAATCAGGAGAAACTTTTTTTGATATTCTCAAAGCTTTGGATGCGCAGGAAGATGGTGTGGAGAGAATCCGTATCAGCAGTATTGAGCCTAATTTATTGACGGATGAAATCATTGAATTTGTAGCGCAATCCAATAAAATTGTCCCACATTTTCATGTGCCATTGCAAAGTGGTAGTGATAAAATTTTAGAACTCATGCGCAGGCGCTACCTCAGGAATTTATATGCAGAAAAGGTTGCTAAAATAAAATCCCTAATGCCCCATGCCTGCATTGGGGTGGATGTAATTGTTGGTTTCCCATCGGAAACGGAAGAAGATTTCCAAGACACTTTTGACTTTATTTCTGGGCTGGATATTGGGTACCTCCATGTGTTTACTTATAGTGAAAGACCAGACACTACAGCCCTGCGCATCAAAGGCAGAGTGCCTAACAACCTCCGCAATCAACGCAATAAAATATTGACGGATTTATCTCACCAAAAAAGAAAACTCTTTTATGAAAGCCAACTCAACCAAACCCGTTCTGTGTTGTGGGAGGCTGATAGAAACGGGGAGTTTATGCATGGCTTCACAGATAATTATGTAAAAATAAGAACCCCTTTTAACACTGCTAAAATCAATAAAGTCCAGGATGTTTTGTTGGCAGAAATTAATGAAGAGGGCACAGTGGATGCATTTGGAGTAAAGATATAACTACAGGGGTGGCGGTATAAAATTGCGGCAATAATTCCCTAATTTTGTTCTGTGAAAAAGCAAGTAAAAAAGTTTACAAAAGGTGAAGAACCTGAAAATGACATGGCATATTGGCTAAGCCTTACACCTTTGCAAAGGCTGGCAGCCTTGGAGGAAATGAGATTAAATTTCATTAAATTTTTCTTAGATGGACATAACCCAGGATTTCAAAGAGTTTATAGAGTTATTAAATAATAATAAAGTTGAATATCTTGTTGTTGGTGGATATGCAGTAACACTACATGGCTACCCTAGGTACACAGGAGATATTGATTTCTGGATAAAAAATTCACCAGAAAATGCAGCCAAAGTTGTGGCGAGTTTGTATCAATTTGGCTTTGGTAGTGTGGATATAGATGAAGCTGATTTTAACAAAGAAAATTCTGTGGTTCAGTTAGGGTTTCCACCTAATAGAATTGATATAATTACCACGGTAGATGGGTTGCAGTTTGATGAAGCATGGGAAATGAAGACCGTAGTAATTTCAGAAGGGATACCAATAAATTATATCTCGCTTTATCATTTAAGAATTAATAAGGAGAAATCAGGAAGAGATAAAGACAAACTTGATTTGAAAAACCTCCCTGAGATTTAATTAATCATTCTTGCACTGAGGTGAAAATCTAACCACAAAATACGCAAAGTAAAAACACAAAGAGTACTAATTTTTAAAAAAGTTCCTTGCGTTCTGTGCATTTTTTCTGACAACTGATAACCGACGACTGATAACTTCCCCCTTCCCTCTTTTTTTCTGACAACCGACAACCGACAACTGACAACTGACAACTTCCCCCCTACCTTTGCTCTTTTATATCAAAAATGAATTTAGAAAACAACACTTGGTTTATTAATCAAATCCCTGCATTAACGATTGCAGAAACTTATGGAACGCCACTTTATGTGTATGATGGCGACAAAATCATTTCACAATACCAACGCCTTAAGAAGGCTTTTACCGGCATTGATTTTAAGATAAAATATGCCTGCAAAGCCAATAACAATATTAATATTCTTAAGCTGCTTAATGCCGAAGGTTGTGGGCTGGATACTGTTTCTATACAGGAAGTTTACCTCGGAATTAAAGCGGGCTATGCAGTAAATAATATTCTCTACACACCCAATTGTGTTTCTATTGAAGAGATAAAATACAAACAGGACATATAGATTCTAAATTCGGGATTTCAATCCACCAAATGAGGCATGTGCAACGCGTTATCCGTGCTAATAATTTGCACATTGAGGGCATACACATGCACACAGGTTCTGATATTCTGGATTCCCAATCTTTCCTTAACGGGATGGAAATTTTATTCAATGCTGCTATTGATTTCCCCGATTTAAACTATGTGGATTTTGGCTCTGGGTTTAAGGTGGCTTACAAAGAAGGTGACCACACTACCAATGTAGAGGAACTAGGCCCAAAGGTGGTAGAAAAGTTCAAAGCATTTTGCAAAGAGTATGGAAAAGATTTAGAACTTTGGTGTGAGCCTGGTAAATTTTTGGTAAGTGAAGCTGGCTATTTTATGGTGAGTGTAAACGTGATTAAACAAACCGTTTCTACCATGTTTGCCGGTGTTGATTCCGGCTTAAATCACCTCATCCGCCCTATGCTTTATGATGCTTATCATGACATTATAAACATCAGCAATCCGGGGGCGGTACAACGCATTTATACCGTAGTTGGCAACATCTGCGAGACGGATACTTTTGGCTGGGATAGAAAAATTGATGAGATAAAAGAAGGCGATATTTTGGTGATGAAAAATGCTGGAGCCTATGGTTTCAGCATGAGTTCACAATATAATTCAAGGTTGCGCCCCGCAGAAGTTTTAATATTGCAGGGCAAACATTATTTAATTAGGAATAGAGAAACGATTGAGGATATTTTGCATAATCAAATTGAAGTAGATATTTTGACGACTTTATAGACGATGTCTCACGAAGCGTTTGTTTGTGTGAAGTGTGGACTCGTCGTAATTAGATGTATAGATTTTAACTATTTATAAATTTTAGATATTATGAGTGAAATTAAAAACAACAAACTTACCCGTATTGCCGTGTTTTATGATGGCAACTATTTCTTCCATGTAAGTAGTTTTTATAACTATGTGCATGACCGCAAAAGCCGCATTAGCATTGGTGGATTGCATGAGTTTATCCGCCACAAAGTAGCCGCAGAAGAGGGCAGTGAGTTTAACCTCTGCACCATTGTAGATGCCCACTATTTTAAAGGCAGAATCAGCGCTAAAGACGCCAACCAAAAACCTGATAGACTTTATTACGAAAGAGTTTTTGAGGAGGTTTTAGTTGCGGAACGCGTTACCACACATTATATCCCTGTACGCGGACACCAAGCCGGCAAAGGCACAGAAATGATATTGGCATTAGAGGCTTTTGAACATGCCACCTACCACAAATTTGATGTATTGGTTTTGATTGCCTGTGATGGCGATTATGCACCCCTTGTAAAGAAATTAAACACCTTTGGCATTAAGGTTATGTTGCTTGGGTGGGACTTTGAATTTGAAGAAGAGGATGGCAATTGGAGGCAAACAAAAACCTCTCAGGAATTATTGGAGGCGGTAAATATTCCGGTTTTGATGAATGAAATAATTGATGACCCTGCCAACGAAAACGAGGCTGTCATCAATAATATTTTTGTGAAGTTTAGGGAGAAAAATATACGTGCTGTTTCCAGAGAATGGGAGAACTTCCAGCCGGAAGAACTCAATAATGGCGAAAGATTTACCAGCACCATACAAGCCGTAAAAGATGGATTTGGCTTTATCATCCATAACCCCGAAAATCTTTTCTTCCACTTCTCCGCACTCATAAATACCGAATTCAACGACCTTAATGTTGGTGATGATGTGGAGTTTTCTTTAGGGTTAAACCCCAAAGGGCAAACGATTGCAACAGCTGTGAAGTTAGTGTAATTCAGTGGTCAGTTTTCAGTAATCCCAGCCCGAAAGAACTTTTCGTTCTGGCAGGAGTTGTCAGAAAAAGGTGAACAGTGCGTCATGCTGAATTTATTTAAGCATCTTGTTAACTCGCTTTTTAATTTCATGAACATATTGGTCAATTTCCTTTACTATTTCTTTTATAAATTTTTCCATTTCAGTCTCATTATTTAAATCAAATATTTTGTCTTTATGAAGAGACAGAAATTTCCCATTTACAACCTCTGAGTTAATCCATCCAATAAAGTGCTTAGTTGTCTCAAAATTTGGGTTTATTTGCATAAACAAGTCAGCAATTGGAGCATACTTTTTCATTCTATTATCTTCCTCTTTTCCGTTCTTCTCTATATAGAATCCATGATAGAAACCACCTCCATCCTCAGAAGAAAAGTACTTAATTTTCGTATCATCACTGATTTTACAAACTAACATACCATCTTTTCTTTTAGCTCCGATTCGTTCTTCAAATTTATTGCGAACTCCTTCCCTAAATAGGGAATAGGAATTTATTATTTCTTCAATGCTGTCATAGAATTTTTTGTCGCTTTCTATCAGATCTATTATTTTTTTATCCATGTTGTTTTTTTGAGATTGTTGAGTATAGTCCTTAATGATAATTAGATATTGTGATATTGTTTCCTTTATTCTTGGCTTTTTTTCTGATATTCTGATACAATCATTTAACCATTTCGTTATAAAATCCTTGTAACTAATACAGTAAAAATGCTCCCAGTGTACTAATTTTTTGTTTGTACTCCAATCACTTGGTTCATTTCCGTCTAATGTTAAATACAACAACAAAGCACCTTTATTAAAATTGTAATATCTAAGTAATTGATTTTTTTGGTCATCTGCGAAAATCTTATTTTCAATCAAGATTCCATTTTTATTCCCATCTTGAATTATCAAATCAATCCTTCCTCCAATTGTATAGTTTTTATTTATTAGCCCTGTAGATTTCTCCACTTCTACAAAAGCGGTTTTGGTATTTAAGTTAACAGCTATTCCTTCCTTTTTAAGTTGTGAAATAAACAAGTCTAAATATAAATTAGAAGCCCCATGTGAACCCTTTGGGTTTAGCAATTCTGCTATAAAAGTTGAATGCAATCTAACTTCATTAGAAGACAGATTAAGAATTGAAAAAATATTAAACCGACTTCCATCTTTGTCTAATTCATTCTCATAATTTTCAATTATTGAATAAACTTGATTTAAATATTTTTTTGTAATCTCAATACTCATTTATCATTATTTTATTTCTTTCAACAAACTTACCCCAAATCCCCCAAACCAAAAAACTTCCTACTTTCTTTCCTCAGCCATCAATCTACAAAACCACTCCTTCTTTCCCAACCATTCCGTTGCAATCTCATTCCGCTTAGTTGGAGTTTCTAAGTCTAAGAATCATTAACTATACTGTCAGAATGTCCAACTAAGTGCTCCAAATTATCTTCTAAGTGGACAAAAAGTCCTACTAAGTGTTAGGAAACTTCAACTGGATGAAAAAAACATGCTTCTAAATGGAAATTATCTTCTGCGGGGTGGTTGGCAGGAGGTACTCAATGCTCTGGTTATTTAACTAAGTAAAAAAAATATGCTTCGGGGTGCTAAAAATTTTCAACACAGGTTGAGATGACAATAAAATTTAGTTACCTCTTCAAGTTTACTGAATACTGATAACTGACAACTGATAACTTCCCCATTACCTTTGCCCTAATGCTTAAATCCAAAAAATACCTGCTACTTCTTTTGGCGTTGTACGCTGTTTTTATGCTGGGCATTGCGGTGTATTCAGTTATCAGCGCAAAGCATTATGTGTTGCCATGGTATAAGGTGGTTAACTATTTTAACTCTCTCACTTTTTTAGTGGTGCTTTACTATAGCCGCATGATGACGCAGAGGTTTTATCTTTTCTTTTTTGCAGGAATGGTTTTTCTGTTTGGGATTGGGGCATCCGGTAAATTGATAGGGTTGAAATATGCAGAATATTATATGCTGGTTTCTTTGGTGGTGATTGCAGCGATGTACTTTTTTAGGTTTTTGGTTGAAGCTAATAAAAACCTTTTATCTGTTTTGAAATTATTATTGGTGCTTTGCTTTTGTGCTGGTCTTTTTTTTAAACAACTACATTTGCCACATACTTTCTTTATCAGTAAATCATCACTCATTATCTACTGGTTAATGATTCTTGGGTTTTGTTGGGAAATGAATAAGAATAAATTGTCTGAACTATGAATTTAAAGTTTCAAATTTCCCCTCACCTTAGCCGCCAATATATGGAGTCCGTTGCGCTACGGTATTTGGTATTGCGTAAACCGCTTGGTTTAGATTTTTCTAAAGAGCAATTAATTGCTGAGGATACCGATTTCCATCTTGCAGTATATGATGACAAAGAAGGACTTTTAGCGTGCTTAATCCTTACACCAATCACCAAAGAAATTATAAAAATGAGGCAAGTGGCAGTGCATCCAAAGCTGCAAGGCAAAGGTGTAGGAACTGCCTTAGTGAAATTTTCTGAGCAGTTTTCTAAAGAGAATAATTATTCCGAAATCAGCCTGCACGCAAGAGATACCGCAGTCCCTTTTTACCTGCGTATGGATTACGAAATCTATGATGCCCCTTTTGAAGAAGTGGGCATCCCTCATCGCAAAATGCGGAAGTTTATTTAGCTGATTTCGTCTTCACCCAATCCTCCACCAACTCCTGCATTACACTAAGCGGCACAGGCCCGGCAGTGAGTATTAAATCATGGAACTCGCGGATGGAAAACTTAGCCCCCAATTTCTTTTTAGCATCCTCACGCAATTGCATAATTTTTAGCATCCCCACTTTGTAAGCGGTGGCTTGCCCCGGCCAAACTATATATCTTTTTATTGCCTTCACACACTCCCCTTGCGGCTCTGCTGTGTTCTCAGTAAAGTATTTTATGGCCTGCTCTGTAGTCCATTTTTTATAATGAATACCCGGGTCAACCACTAGCCTTGCAGCTCTCAAAAGTTCCATACTCAGCCTCCCGAAATCCTGATAAACATCGGTATATAAACCCATCTCTTTGCCAAGGGTTTCGGTATAAAGTCCCCACCCCTCAGAGTAGGCAGTATAGCCGCCAAACTTCCTGAATTTAGGAATGGATTTCAACTCCTGCGCAATAGCAATTTGCATATGATGCCCTGGAATTCCTTCGTGGTAGGCAAGGGCTTCCAATTGGTAAACAGGCATAATATTCATATCAGAAAGATTGGCGTAAAACCTACCGGGGCGGCTGCCATCTGGCGAAGGCGCATCATAAAAAGCACCCCCTGTGCTTGCCTCTCTGTAGGGCTCTACACGTGTTACCAATAGTGGTGCTTTGGGTTTGGTAATAAATATTTCATCCAACCTTGAGTTCATATTACTGATGTATCCTTCCGCTTGTTTGAGGTAATGATTTCTACCAGCCTCATCATTCTTATAATAAAATTGTTTGTCGGTTGTCATGAACTTAAAAAAGTCCTGTATGTTATCATTCTTAAACTTTGTTTTCTTCATGATAACATGAATCTCTGCATGGATTCTTGCCACTTCTTTTTCACCCAAATTAAACACTTCATCAGGAGTCATATTAGTTGTGGTGTGGTGTTTTATGGCAGCTGCATAAAATGCATTTCCTTCTGGGAATTTCCATGCTCCTGCATCCTCAGTGGCTTTTTTGCTGAGAGATTCCATATAGGTAATCAGCTTTTCGTAGGCGGGTTTTACAGAGATTAGCAATGCCGCTTTTGCCCTCACCAGTAAATCTTTTTTCTTGGTTTCGTCAATAGATTTTAGTGCATTTACTTTGGTGGTGAAGTCCTGCATGAGGTCATTTATTTTAGCGCTTTTTTCAAAAGGCTCACCACTTATTATGTTTTTGCAGGAGCCAATTACCAATGGAAAAACAAATTTTGGTGGGATGATATTTTTCTCTTCACGCATTTTTATTCCTACTATTAATTCATCAAAAAGGGGAGCTACTTTCAGCAATCGGTTGATGTACGCCTCCGCATCCTGGAGGCTATCCACCCTATGGATATTAATCAAAAAAGTAGGCACATCGGTATGCAATCCGTCCTCCTGATTTACGGGATAATTATGGAAACGATACTGGAAAAGCGCAATGCGTTCCTTAGTATTTTCTTCAAATAATTTATAGCTTATTTGCGCCTCTTTGTCCAGCGCATTGTAGTTGAATTGCTTTAGAGAATCCAAATCTTTTTTGTCCAACTCATTCTCTGCAATGGCTGCCTTATCACTGATGTCATCCCATTTGTCAATGTCCTTTTTTATCCCCAAATAACCCTGCTGCATAGGGTGCCTATCCACCGAAGCATCAAAGTTGCGGTCAAAAAATTCATTCGCCTTTTTGCTTTCCGCAGCAATTTCTTCTTTGGTAGATTTAGTTTCTTTTTTAGTTTTAGATGAATTGCAGGAAGCCAAAATAACCGCCACAGCAAACAGAAGATTTATGTTTTTCATTCGGGATAAAATTATAAGGCAAACTTAAGACAATCTATTCTGTATCATAAAAATTTTCAAACTCTCCCGAGTCAAAGTAAATTTGTAACCTTATTTTATGCCTAACAAAATTTCACATAGTATTAAAATCAAACATAGTCATGGTGCATGGCTAAGTATTATTTGTGGTATCCATTGCCTACTGATGCCGTTTGTGGTAACGCTATTACCCTTGGCAGGCAGCAGCTTTTTCATTAACCCTATGTTTGAAATTACGTTGGTGGTATTAAGCGCAATGGTTTCGGGTTTAATAGTTTTTAGAGATGCAAAAAAATATCATGGCAATTATAAATTATTGCTGCTGATTGTGGCGGGATTTGCCTTAATCCTTTCCAGCCATTTTGTGTTTGATAGGCAAAGTATAATTATTTCACTAATGGGCCCAGTGATGGTACTCACTGCCCTTTATTTCAATTGGCAGTTGCACAAAAAGTATCATGTTCATTAATTGACACGAGTCTTTTCATTGACTTTTCTACATCTCACTAAACCTTTGCACTGTATTTGAAAACGGCGCGAAAAAATATACATCTTAATTAATTATGGCTACTACACTTCAACAACTTTCTGAAATTTTAACCCAACGCATTCTTGTACTTGATGGCGCTATGGGTACTATGATTCAGAGGTATAAATTGGAGGAAAACGATTACCGTGGTGAGAGATTTAAGGATTGGCATCTGGATTTGAAAGGCAATAATGATTTGCTTTCACTCACCCAACCTATAATAATTTCTGACATCCATAAAGCCTATCTGGAGGCTGGGTCTGATATTATTGAAACCAATACTTTCAGCTCTACTTCCATTGCCATGGCGGATTATGAAATGGAATCTTTGGCGTATGAATTAAATTTTCAGTCAGCAAAATTAGCTAAAGCAGCTACGGATGAATTCACCAAACTTAACCCTGCCAAGCCACGTTTTGTGGCGGGTGCTTTAGGTCCATTAAATAAAACATTGTCTCTTTCCCCTGATGTCAATGACCCGGGTTTTAGAGGCACTACTTGGGATGTGGTGGTGGCTGCATACACTGAACAAATAAATGGTTTGGTAGATGGTGGTGCAGATATTCTTTTGGTAGAAACAGTGTTTGATACGCTGAATTGCAAGGCAGCTATTTTTGCCATTGATGAATATTGCAGAGTAAATAAAGTCGCCATTCCAGTCATGATTTCCGGGACTATTGTTGACCTCAGCGGGAGGACTCTCTCAGGGCAAACTACTGAGGCGTTTTGGATATCCATATCACACACCAAAAACCTTTTGAGTGTAGGATTGAACTGCTCTTTGGGCGCATCTCAAATGCGTTCTTTTATTGAAGAACTCTCAGATAAATCTTCGTGCTTTACT
The DNA here is from genome assembly GCA_026391915.1 of Bacteroidota bacterium. Classification (GTDB taxonomy): domain Bacteria; phylum Bacteroidota; class Bacteroidia; order CAILMK01; family CAILMK01; genus JAPLCZ01. Next base: position 50,993 of record JAPLCZ010000237.1, read on the forward strand.
TCGCTTTATCCTAATGCAGGATTACCCAATGCATTCGGGGGCTATGACGAAACTGCCAGTGAAATGGCGGCAATTCTTAAGCAATTTGCAGAAGATGGATTCATCAATATCGTAGGTGGATGTTGTGGCTCTACGCCAGACCACATCCGTGAAATTAATAAAATAGTTGCCACCTTACCGCCAAGAAAAGTGCCTGCGCAACTGCCATATTTAAGACTAAGTGGATTGGAGCCAGTAGTAGTTACTGAGAATACCAACTTCATGAACATTGGTGAGAGAACCAACGTAACAGGTTCAAGGAAATTCTCCCGTTTAATTGTTTCAGGAAATTATGAAGAGGCGCTTTCTGTAGCGCGTGAACAAGTAGAAAACGGTGCGCAAGTGCTAGACGTAAATATGGATGAAGGGATGTTGGATTCGGAAGTGGTGATGGTGAAATTCCTGAACCTTTTGGCTTCGGAACCTGATATCTCTAAAATCCCTGTGATGGTAGATTCCTCAAAATGGAGTGTGATTGAGGCAGGATTAAAATGCCTGCAAGGGAAGAGTATTGTGAACTCCATTTCACTGAAAGAAGGAGAAGAAAAATTTAAAGAGCAAGCAGTAAAAGTATTGCAATATGGTGCTGCTGTAATAGTGATGGCATTTGATGAACAAGGTAAGGCGGACTCTTATGAAAGGCGAATTGAAATCTGCCAAAGGGCTTATAACATCCTTACTAAAGAAGTAGGTTTCCAACCTCAGGACATCATTTTTGACCCAAACATCCTCACCGTTGCCACGGGTATTGAAGAGCATAATAATTATGCAGTGGATTATTTCCGTGCTACCAAATGGATAAAAGAAAATCTGTATTTGGCAAAAGTTAGTGGCGGAGTTTCCAATGTTTCTTTCTCTTTCCGTGGTAATGATACAGTGCGGGAAGCTATCCATTCAGTGTTTCTTTATTACGCCATCAAAGAGGGGATGGATATGGGAATTGTGAATGCCGGGCAGTTGGAAATTTATGAAGAAATCCCCAAACCATTATTAGAAAAAGTAGAAGATGTTATCCTCAACCGCAACCCGGAGGCCACAGAAAAGTTAGTGGAGTTTGCGGATTCCATCAAGGCAAAAGATAAGGTGGAAGAAAAAGTGGATGAGTGGCGCAATGGCACTGTGGAAGAACGCCTCAAACATGCATTGGTAAAAGGAATTGTTGAATTTATTGAGGCAGATACTGAAGAAGCAAGATTGAAATATGAACGCCCTCTCCACATTATTGAAGGCCCTTTAATGGCCGGGATGAATGTGGTTGGCGACCTTTTTGGCGCAGGGAAAATGTTCTTACCACAAGTGGTAAAGAGTGCAAGAGTTATGAAAAAATCTGTAGCAATCCTAACCCCATATATTGAAAAAGAAAAAGAGCTGAACCCCGCCAAAGGTCCTGCTGGCAGAGTGCTGATGGCAACCGTAAAAGGGGATGTGCATGACATAGGGAAGAATATTGTGGGTGTAGTTTTGGGTTGTAATAATTATGAAATTATTGACCTTGGGGTGATGGTTTCCACCGCTACCATTTTGCAAACTGCCATAGAAAAAGAAGTGGATATTATTGGGCTAAGTGGGTTGATAACTCCCTCTTTAGATGAAATGGTGCATGTGGCAAAAGAGATGGAACGCCTTAAATTTACCAAGCCATTATTAATTGGTGGTGCCACCACTTCCCGCATACATACTGCTGTAAAAATTGCCCCGCATTATAGCCATCCTGTGGTGCATGTGTTGGATGCTTCACGTTCTGTGCCTGTAGTGCAAAGCCTCCTCTCTGCCGAAAATAAAGATGTCTTTATGGATGGTGTAAAAGCCGAATATGAAAACATCAGAGTTCAACATCATAGTAAAAAAGACACAAAAGAATATTTGAGTTTGATGGATGCAAGGGCTAACCGATTTAGGTTGGATGCTGCCACTGCTGAGATTGCCCCTCCCAACAAAACCGGCATTACAGTTTTTGAGAATTATCCTTTGTCAGAAATCAAAAAATATATTGACTGGACTCCTTTCTTCCTCACTTGGGAACTCACTGGCAGATACCCCAAAATTTTTGATGATGAAGTGGTGGGTAAAGAAGCCAAAATCCTTTTTGATGATGCCAATAAATTGCTTGATGAAATTATTGCTGGTGGGCAACTTAAAGCCAATGCTGTAGTTGGGATTTTCCCAGCTAATGCTATTACTGGCAAAGATTCTATAGAAGTATTTACTGATGAAAGTAGAACAGAAGTAGCTACCCAATTTCATTTTTTAAGGCAACAAGGCATCAAGGCGGAGGGCGTACCCAACCTTGCTTTATCAGATTATATTGCCACCAAAGGCACACCTGATTACATAGGCGGATTTGCAGTAACGGCAGGTATTGGGATAGAAAAAATTGTGGCAGAATTTGAAGCCAATCATGATGACTATAATGCCATCATGACCAAAGCCATTGCAGATAGATTAGCAGAAGCTTTCGCCGAATTAATGCATGAAAAAGTGCGTAAAGAAATTTGGGGATATGATGTTTCTGAGACCCTCACCAATGAAGATTTAATCAAAGAGAATTATAGAGGCATACGCCCTGCACCGGGCTACCCTGCCTGCCCGGAACATACTGAAAAACGTACTCTATTTAATCTATTAGAAGTAGAGAAAAACACTGGCATCACACTCACAGAAAGTTTTGCCATGTACCCTGCGGCGGCAGTGAGTGGATTTTATTTTGCCCATCCAAAAAGCAAATACTTCCCTGTGGGCAAAATGACAAAAGACCAAATACAAGACTATGCCCAACGTAAAGGAATGTCCATCCATGAGGTAGAAAGATGGCTCTCCCCGTACCTTGCGTATGAGGGGGAATTGGTGTAAATCTCCTTTTACCTAAAACTTAAAAATAAGGTACACCGAAAGGTTGTTGAAAGGGGAGTTGTGAATCACAAAATCTTTGGAGGTATTGACAGCATTGGATTGGGTTTCACTTAAAATATTTCCGGTGCTAACTTCTGTTTGTTTATTATACTGAGCCGTATAAGAGGTGGTATTAACATTCATGATAGAAATGAAATCTTCTATCCCAATTCCAAAGTGTTTTCCTCTGCTGTATTGAAGCCCAATTACAGGAGCTATCCCAAACCCATTGCTTGTAGATTTATTAGTGTAATTACTTTCCATTTTATAGCTTGAGCCAGGGTTGTAGCGATTGGTACTTTTATATTGTGACTCTGTACTTGAAGATAAGAAAACTCCATCCACTCCTAAATATAATTTTGTATTCTCATTCCCCCAACTTTGCTGTACACCAATTCTGCCGATATAATTACTTTGGTTGGTGGTAGAGGTGGCTGTGCCAGTATCTATTTTAGTGGTAATTTTATTATCCAAAACATTGGTACCACTCCCCGAGTTATTGGAAACCATCACATCAACCCTTGCCCTCAAGGCAGTACTACCCATATTAAGTTTGTATAATAAATTTAATGCTGGAGGTACTGCTGTACTACCATTTGAGGGGTAGTAACCGTAATAGTATACGGGTCTCAAAAGAAAAGCAGCATCCACTGCCAACTCATGAGTATAAATAGTTTTTTTAACGCTATCAGTTTGGGCAAAAGCAGCAGCATTAAGGTTAAGGATTACTAATAAAGTAAGTGCAGTTTTAAGTAGTGTTTTCATTGTGTTTGGTTTTGGTATTTGCAGACAAAACTAATGAAAGAAACTTAAGTTTATAGCAAGCGAAATTCTTTTCTGCTTCCTCAGCTTATCCCGCCCCAGTTCACCATATTTTTCTCACGCTTTTCTATGAAGTTGGCGATGGGTTTGTTTTCGGGTTTTTGTAGGAGGCGGTCATTTTCCAACACCTCCAAAGCGGCGTGGCGCGCTGCCTGCAATATCTTTTGGTCTGCGGCAAGGTTAGCAATTTTCAAATCCAGCAAACCACTTTGGCGTGTGCCACTTAGGTCTCCCGGGCCTCTGAGTTGTAAGTCCACTTCGGCAATCTCAAACCCATTATTGGTGCGCACCATAGTCTCCATGCGGGTGCGGGCATCGGCAGAAAGTTTATAGCCCGTCATTAAAATACAATAAGATTGTTCTGCCCCTCTACCCACCCTGCCACGCAGTTGGTGCAGTTGTGAGAGCCCAAATCTTTCTGCACTTTCAATTACCATTACGCTGGCATTGGGCACATCCACCCCTACCTCAATTACAGTGGTGCTAACCATAATATTTGTTTCGCCGCGTTTGAAGCGCTGCATCTCAAACTCCTTATTTTCGGGGGTCATACGGCCATGCAAAATACTTATTTTGTAATCAGGCAGTGGGAATGATTTCTCTACTGCATTAAAGCCCGCCATAAGGTTATTATAATCCAAAGTTTCTGATTCCTCAATCAATGGATAAACGATATACACCTGCCTGCCAAGGGCAATCTCTTTCTTGATAAAACCAAACAGCGCAAGCCGTTTACTTTCTGTAGTGTGGCGGGTGATAATCTCTCTCCTGCCAGGTGGCATTTCATCAATTACAGATGTATCAAGGTCGCCATAAAGCGTCATGGCAAGGGTACGCGGAATGGGTATGGCAGTCATCACCAATATGTGAGGAGGCAGGGAATTTTTTGCCCACATCCTTGCCCGCTGCACCACGCCAAAGCGGTGCTGTTCATCAATTACCACCAACCCAAGATTGGCAAATTGCACACGGTCTTCTATCAGCGCATGAGTGCCAATAATGATGTGCAATGTTCCTTCTGCAAGTTCCTTCAACATCAATTTTCTTTCTTTGGCAGAGGTAGAGCCTGTGAGTAATTTTATATTGATGCCCATCCCAAAAGTCAGCGCACTAAGACTTTTGAAATGTTGTGTGGCAAGTATTTCTGTAGGTGCCATCAGGGCGCATTGCATTTTATTATCCAGCGCAATGAGGATGCTCATCAGCGCTACTATGGTTTTGCCACTACCAACATCTCCTTGCAGCAGGCGGTTCATCTGGCTGCCAGTTTTCATATCTGCCCTAATTTCTTTAATCACCCTTTTTTGTGCCTCAGTGAGGTTGAAAGGCAGATAATTGGCGTAAAAATCATTTACGTAATCACCTACTTTATCCATCACAAAACCTTTTACGGCATCCCGCCTATTATTTTTTTGTTGGAGTAGATGCATCTGAATAAAGAAAAGTTCTTCAAACTTTAACCGTGATGCCGCCCTCTTTTGCGTCTCAATATTATCAGGGAAATGGATTTGGTGATACGCCTCCTCACGTGGCATCAGGCGGAACTGCGCCAATAAATTTTGGGGAAGATTCTCTTCTATAGCATTTGGGATTTTCTCAAAAAGGTTGGTCATTAATCTCAAAATCCCTTTGCTATCAGTATTAAAATTCTTGAGCTTTTCGGTGGTAGAATAAATCGGTTGCAGCTTGATTCGTGTGGCGGCTTGCCAAAAGCCAAGAAAACCATCCCGGGTTTCACAATCTCTCTAATGATTTTTATTTTGTTGAACCAAATCAATTCTATGCGCCCTGTGTGGTCTCTGAGTATGGCTTTCAGCCGCATCTTTTTTCCTTCGCCTTCAGTTTTTATACTCTCAATTTTACCTCCGGTTTGTATGAAGGGCATGTCTTCAGTAATATCCTTGATGGGTATAATATTTTGCTTATCAATATACCGAAATGGGAAGTGGTGCAGCAAATCATAAAAACTAAACAGGCCAAGCTCCTTTTGCAGCAATTCCGCCCTCTCCTCACCCACCCCTTTCAGGTATTTTAGCGGTGTAAGTAGGGGAGATTTATCTTGCATAAGGTTGCAAAGCTAAGAAGGGAGTTTAAGGTTTAATGTTCCATGTTTAAAGTTAGGGATAGTAAGTGCAAAGGTTCAACGGAGAGGTGCCCTTTGCCCTCGTATAAGTTTTGTGCATTGGTGGATTTTATTCATGTATAAAACCTTTATAAAAAATTATTCATGGAAGGTTTTTATAACCAGTCAAAAGTGATTTTATATAAGGCGGAAGCAATTGGATAGTACTATCCAACTGCTTCCGCAGGATTATAAATGGCTTCCGTGCTATATTTAAATATGTCCGTACCATATCATTTAGATTCCCCTGATAAGGATAAATGTTCCCTCTATAAAATTTATTTTTGAGGTTGCTAAGCGAAGTGGGATGGGCAGTTCGCCATGTCGAATTGCTACCAAAATAAAATTCCTGTTAGAATGTTTTAGAAAGACGGGCTTTCGGGCTGGGATTTCAGCATTTATTTTCTTAATGATAAATACTAACCTTAGCCCCCACGGTAATATTATTATACACTTCCGTGATATCTTCATTGGTAAGGGAAATGCAGCCCAAAGTCCAGTTGTATCTTGTTTTTATCATGGCATCAGTGCCCTTAGGTACACCGTGTATGCCCACCTCTCCGCCAATAGTATCATCAGGTTTTAGTTTGCCCTCTTTTTTGGCTTTATTGTGTTTAGCCAATGATTCTTTGGTGGGAAAATCAACCCACATAAAGTAGCTCCAGCTTTTGTGCGGGTACTTATTTCGGATATGGAACACCCCCTCAGGTGTGCAGCCATCACCTTCTTTTAATTTATCATCCACAGGGTTGCCACCAAAAACAACGGGGTAAGTTTTTAGTATTTTGCCATTGTTGGCAATGCTTAATTCATAGTCAGATTTATGAATGATAATCTCTAATTTTTTAGATGCAAGGTGTAAAGAATCAAGAATCCTTTTTAGGGGGATGTTGTGGTTGAAAGGTTCTTTATTTTTTACTGATTTTGTTTTGGAAGATTGACAGGCAAAGTATGCTGCAATGAAGACAGAAGAAAAAATGAGGAGCTTTTTCATGGTTCAAAATTTAGAAAGATGAAACTTTCAAAATTGAAGCCTAATCCATTTTCAAAAAAAACCTTACCTTTACAGTGTTAAAATTAAAAACTACTAACCATTTTGCTTGGGCATTCGTCAGATAGATAAGACCGCAAAATAAGAACACCACAACAGCACAAACTTGAAAGAGATTGTAGAAGAAAAAGATTTATTGGAGGGTTGCAAACAAGGCAACCGCAAATGCCAAAAACTGCTTTTTGAAGGTTGGTTCGGAGAAATGTATGCGGTTGCAAAGCGCTATAGCCGTGATGACGATGAGGCAAAAGATGTGGTGCAAAATGGATTTATAAAAGTGTTTACAAGGATTAATTCTTATACAGGTGAAGGAACTTTTAAGGCATGGGTTCACCGCGTTATGGTGCGCACTGCCATTGACCAATACCGCCATAACAAACGCATAGCTCAGGTTTTTGAAAGAGGGATTGAGTATGATGTACCTGTGGAAGCCGAGGTGGAGGGGCATATAGCTTACGAAGAAATTACTTTGATTATTGATATGCTAAGTCCATTGCAAAAGAATATTTTTTATATGGCAGTGATGGATGGATTTAGCCATAAAGAAATAGGGGAGGAGTTGGGAATTACAGAGGGTACCAGCAAATGGCACCTATATGAAGGCAGAAAAAAATTGAAAATACTTTTAGAAACTTATTACGGTGTAAGGAGGCAGGAGTATGCATAGGTTTGATATTGATAAACTCATTCGTTCTGTTTTCAGGCAGAATAAACCAACAGTTTCTGCTGCTGAGAAGGATGATATTTGGGAAAATATAGAACATTTTTTAGATGCGGAACCCCGTATGCAACGCCGCAAAATGGGCGCTGTGTGGATGGCATTGGTAATTTTGATGACAAGTGTTGGGGGCTATTGGGGCTCTAATAGGGTTGATAGAATGAGTTCTGTAAATGAGTTGGAAAAAAGGGTTGCGTCTACTAATCATAAAAAGGATTTTGTGAGGAATGAGAAACCTCTTGGGGTAGTGAGGTCAGAAGTTAATAATCATGAACCCTTCGGCAAGCTCAGGGTGACAGCTTTTGCAATTGATATGGTTAAGAGTGCACAAACTTCTTTGCTAACCAATAGAATAAAAGCCTCAGAAAAAACAGTATTGGTTAGAGAATCATTAAAGGAAAATACCTTGGAGAAAATGAGTTTTGCAACCATTGGGTTTAAGGAGGCTTACTCTTTTATAAATTAGGCAAGCCAGAGTATTATTCTTCTGTAAATGCAGAGATGCAATTGTCTAAAATTAATAGCGGGATTGGAGTGTCATATTCATATAATATCACCCCACTGGCTATAGAAAAAACAATGGGTGCTATGTACTCTTTAAAAATGAAAACAGATGATGGTGGTCTCTTGAAAATGGGCTTTGGTTTTACAAGAAACACCACAGAGATTATTTACGAAACGCAGGCAAATCCTAATTATTCTGTGCTTTCATCCAATACAAATGGCAAAGTTAGAAACCCTCATAACAAAATAACATTAGTGGAGAATGTTCACTCATCAGCCATAGCAGGTGTATGGTATGAACGCAAACATTTTTTCACAGGGGCATCGGTTAAAAATTTAAATAACCCTGCCAATTATTATGGAGAAACTATCCCTTTGGATGTAAATTTTACTGCGGGGTTGAAAGGAACTTTGCTTGGAATTACAGCCTCACCCATTGCTGAGTATCATCAATCAGAATTAGGCAAATGGGTTAACTCCTCATTGATATTTAGTCATAAAAAAGTTATGGCAGGTGTTGGCTATAAAAAGATAAGTCTAGAGACAGGATTCGGTAGCCCTACCGTTTATTTAGGGGCAGAGGTTAAAGGCATCAAAGTTTTTGGCAGCTATGCCCAAGGCGCCGAATGGACAGAATATGGCGTGTCTAAAAATATTTGGCAAGCGGGGGTTAGGTATCAAATAAAGTAAACCTTAGGCACTCACAACTTTCCCTTTCAGGTATCTGGTTTTTAGCAATGGGCAAATTTTGTATCGCCCTTCATTGGTATCTTGATAGATAGCTTCCAGCGTTTCGTAAATAGTTTTGATACCAATTTTATCACTCCATTCAAACGGACCAAATGGATAATTAGTTCCCAATTTCATACTTATGTCAATATCTTTTTCAGAGGCAGTGCCTTCTTGCAAAGTATAAAATGCTTCGTTGATAATCATGAAAATTACACGGGGGGTTACCATCCCAACTCTATCATCCACCCATTGGGTTTGCCAATTAAGTTGGGTAAAAATAGCTTCTGCTTTTTCAGTTTTATCTTTATCAAAAATAGAAACTTCTTTTAAACTTCTATTGATAAAAGTGGGTAGAAGATTCATCCCAATAAGATTACATTCTAATTTATCTGGTAGTTGAGAAACCATTGCCGTTAGTTGCTTTTTTACGGCGCATCCCAAAACAATTTTATCTTTTAAGCCTGCATAGCAAAGTAGGTTTTCAGGTTCATCATCAAGATTGAGGTCAATTACCAAATCGTAGCTTGATAAATCCGTTTCATCAAGATTACCACTGAATGCCTGATAGATAATTTCTGCATCAATGGGCAGGATAAATTTTATTTCTTCAAAGCGTTTTTCTTCTCCAGTAATAAAGATTTTCATAGGGCAAAATTAGGGAGGGGTTTGATTTCCTACTTATTATTATTTCTACTTTGAATATTGACTCTATAACTTGAACTTTGACGCCTCATGGTTTTCAGCAGTATTATTTTTCTTTTTTATTTTCTACCGGTTTTTCTGTGCCTGTATTTTTTGGCAGCGCCAAGGTATAAAAATATGGTGCTGCTGCTATCCAGCATTTTCTTTTATAGCTGGGGTGCACCACGTTTTATCTTCGTTATTTTAGGTACTACTTTTATTGATTTCTATTTGGTGCAATGGATGGATAGTAGCAAAAAAGAAATCCATAGAAAGCTGCTGTTGGCGTTATCCGTCTCCATAAATGTTGGGCTGCTTTTCTATTTTAAATACTCCAATTTTTTTGTTGAAAATATAAATGTTGCCCTCTCTGGCATTGGGGTAAAACCCCTGGCCTGGACTAAGCTAATCCTCCCTATTGGTATCTCCTTTTATACCTTTGAAACTATTACTTATGTTGTGGATGTTTACCGCAGAATTCATAAACCTTTAAAGATTTTTTGGGATTATCAACTCTACATAATTCTATTCCCCAAACTGATTGCAGGCCCCATCATCCGCTATCATGATTTGGCTGACCAGATAACAGACCGCACCCAAAATGAAACTGCTGATAACCGCCTCACGGGGTTCTATAGATTCTCTATTGGGTTGGCAAAAAAAGTATTGATAGCAAATGCAATGGGCGTTTATGCAGATGCTGTTTTTACCACCGACTATAGTGTGCTTAATTCTGCCTCCGCTTGGATGGGAGCACTGGCTTATACCTTCCAGATTTATTTTGATTTTAGTGGCTATAGCGATATGGCAATTGGTTTGGCTAAGATGATGGGTTTTATTTTCCCTGAGAATTTTAACAACCCATATATCTCACAAAATATAACAGAATTTTGGCGGCGCTGGCACATTAGTTTGGGCAACTGGATGCGCAATTATTTGTACATACCGCTTGGCGGAAATAAAGTTTCTAACCTAAGATTATATTTTAATTTATGGCTTGTTTTTCTTGCCAGTGGGCTGTGGCACGGGGCATCATGGGCATTTGTTTTTTGGGGTGCTTATCATGGTTTTTTCTTGGTGATAGAAAGAGTTTTCTTGATAAAATTATTATCCAAAGCAGGGAGAATAATTCGCGTAGCATCTACATTTTTAATAGTTATAATTGGATGGGTTTTCTTTAGGGAAAATACTTTGGCTGATGGCTTCAACTTTATTAAAAGGATGTTTGGATTTTATCATGGAGGGCTTAATGCCGAAAGAGAATTTTATTTTTTCCTAGTGCTGGCCACCATCTTTGCTTTTTTTGCATTTACCAAAAAAGGAGAATGGCTACAGAATAAAATTTACTTTGATGGCTATAGCAACCGCAGACATTTGGTTGTGTTTTGTATCGCTACAATTCTACTCTTGGTATCCGCAGCTTCCATTACCACTACTGGCTTTAACCCCTTTATTTATTTTAGATTTTAAGAGATGAAAATAGCACTAAAAAAAATATTGCTGGGGTTGATGATGTTTGTGCTTTTAATGCCATTGCTGCAGTATCAACTAAATATTTTTGAAGTAAACAAACTGAAAGGAGCCATCACACTTCTTCAAGATACCATCCCGACAAGGCAGAGTTGGTGGGATGGAAGATTTCAACAAAAAAAGGAAAAGTATTTTAATGAGAAGTTTGGTTTCCGAAATGAATTTGTACAATTTAATAATCAGCTTGCTTACTGGCTTTTTAATGTTGCAAAAGCTTACGAAGTAATTATTGGGAAGGACAACTATCTTATTGAAAAAAAATATATAGACGCATATTATGGGGATGATTTTATTGGGGATGATAGCATCAAGCGAGTGATGCAGAGGGTGAAAGCTATAAATGACACTTTGGTGAAAAGAGGTAAAAGTCTTATTCTCATATTTGCACCCTCCAAAGTAGCTTTTTTCCCTGAATATATCCCAGATAAATTCTGCCATCCTAGGGGTAAAACAAATATCAATTATTACAGAAAATATGCTAAGGCATTCTCACTTAACTATCTTGATTTTAATCAATGGTTTTTGGATAAAAAGGGAAAGACAAAATACCCTCTTTATCCGCAATATGGAATTCATTGGAGTGCTTATGGGGGCTGTATTGCTAATGACTCTTTAATAAGATTTATTGAAAAATTAAGGGGGATTGATATGCCTGATTTCAAAATTAGAACTGTTAAAATGAGGCCTCCTGAATCTAGTGACATTGATATTGGAGATGGAATGAATCTATTTTTTTTACCCCATACTTTCCCGATGCCATATCCTGAAATAACTATTGAAAATCATGAAGGCAAAACCAGACCATCACTGCTCACAATAAGCGATAGCTATTATTGGCTGATGTACGCAAATAATATCTCAAACTGCTTTTCTAGCTCTCATTTTTGGTTTTATAATAGGGAGGTATTTCCTGAATCATTTACTAAACCACTTAAAGTTTCCTCCTTAAATTATAAGGAAGAAATTGAAAAGAATGATATAATTATTCTTATGGCAACCGAGTCAACTCTCAGTAATTTTGGCTGGGGATTTATTGAGAGATATTACAATATTATTTCAGGTATTAAGGAACCGGATTGGGCTGATAATAAAAAACTGGAAGAGGCAAAAAGAAGCATAAGGGGCAATGCAAAATGGATGGAACAAATTGTTATTAAGGCTGAGAAATTAGGAATCAGTATTGACTCCATGGTTACCAATGATGCGTATTGGGTACTACAGAATCAGCGATAATTATCTAGAATTTTCGTAATACAAATTATTCCAAAAAAATGAGGTTCCATTGTCCAAACTGATATTTGAATTGGAAGGGCGTATTAAAAAATTATCAATAAGAACCGGAGTTTTTAAATGAGGATTAAGCAGCGAAATTCTGACTTTATGGTTCAAATGTTTTGCTTCCAATCTGCCATCAAAGAGCACCCAGCCAAGTGTATCATAGGTTGTGAAACTCTGTTTTATCAAAGTGTTATTGATACTGCAAATTTTTCCTGAATCATCTAACTCTTCCATAATAATCCTTGTTTCTGTGAATGGGAAATCTTTAATAAAATACCAAAATGAAATTGAGAAATCCGTCTCTTTTGTATTAGGATATCTTCCATTATACAATTGAAAAATTTTACCGTTTGTTTGTATCGCCAGGCATTTGTCTTTAAATTTTTGAAAAGTCTTTTGGTGGTTGTAATCATTAAAAACTATAGTCTTATCCTTAATGGCACTATTTAAATTAATAGAATTTAGATGGGCTAACGAGTCCCTCATTTTTGAATACATTTTGGTTCCGTATTCTTGCAAAGTTTTCTGATCTAAAGTATAGAGGGTAGTATTCATATACATCCCAATTTTTTTAGCCCGTTGACGCCAATACTCTTCTGTTGGTAGTAGTTGGCATCCATCCATCACCATTAATAATATAGGTTTGTTTGATGTTATTTTTTTGGGCATTGTTAAGGGTTGATATTGTTGCCAAATCACTCCCATATTCTGCACTGTTTGGCTATATGAAGTCCTGCTAAGTGCGCAAGCAGTCATGGGTATACCCGTTTGTAAGGAGAATCTCATGGCTGGGAAATCAATCCCGCAATTAACATAGTTCCCATACACCTCTGAGCCAATATGAAAATATGGCAATGTAATAAAGCAAGCGAAGTCCTTAGGATTAATATTCAAATTAGGGTTTTGCTCAATTCTACTAGGGTTTAAAAATGGTTTATAACATGCTTGCAGAGAAACAGCATCTATGGTTAATAGTAGCAATGGGTATAGCACCAATAAGGCTTTTTGCGTTTTGTTTTTTAAGGTAGAAATAGAATAATACACCCCAGCAAACGCAGCAATATTTACTACATAAAAAAACACTATTGAAAACCTACCAATACTCCTGAATTGTTTTAGCAAGCCCAGATGTTCTATCCAATCCACGGGTAGCCACGCAAAGGGAACAGCCAATGAAAAAAGTAGAACAAATGTGGCAGCAATAAAAGAATTTCTAAGCAGATGATTTCCATTAAAAAGGTCAAAAGATTTTTTCCTTTTGAAAAGAAAAACAAAGAATGAAATAAGTGCAAACAGACTGAAAACGGAACTCACCCAACCCACATAAAATAAATTTTCCCAAGAGCCTCTGTTCACTTTAAAAAGGGCTATCCATACATTGCTTAGTTGATAGCTTACGGGGAGAAAAATAGTTTCGGGCAGTGCAGAATAAGCAAAAAATCCATAGGGGGTGGAGGGGCGGTCAGTTACGGTATCAGTAAGTTTCATGAAAACCATAACCACCAGAAAAGGAACAATAATCTGCAACCCAAAATTCAAAATATTCTTTCGATTTAAAGGTTGTTTCTTGGTGATGAATTGAACCGCCCATAGTCCTCCTCCCAAAAAAAGTAAAAGCAATAAATAGTAAAAATGCAGGAAGGAAAAAAATACAATTAGAAAAGCAATAAGCAAAGATTTTAAATAGCCTGGGTTCTTGAAAAATCGTATCAGTAAAAGCCATAAACATGGTACTACATAAGCATAGCTTAATGCATAGTGCCCCAGAAATCTTACAAACTGCGGGGCAAGAAAAGTAATACCAATACAAGCCAAAAAGGCAAACCATCCTTTGACTTCAAACTCCATAAAAATAAAGAAAAGAAATAGTGCCATAAGGGGTAGGCTTACTATCATCATCCAGTTCATTACCCCAACAATATCATTGCTGCTAAGCCGAACAATATTTTTATGAATAAAGCGCAAAGTATTTTCTAACACAGGCTGCCCATCCGTAAAAACAATGTGCTCTCCAAAGGGGTAATTCATACCACCAAAATGAAGGTAGGAAGTATCATGCAGCACATGGTATTGCACCGTATAATAGTTTTTTAACCCATCACCACTATTCCCAAAATAAACTCTTGAAGGAGTCTGCATCATGGCAGGATGTGCCCAGTATAAAAGTGCAAAAACAACTAACACCAGGAGTATTGCCCAAAGAGTTTTCGGGTTGATTTTTAGGGTTAAGAGTTTCATTTCAATAATAATTTTATAAAGGTAAATGCTTCATGCAAAAGTACACGATTATTCATGTGTGTAAAGGAAACCCCTTGCCTGAGTTCAACCTCTTGCATAGCAAATTTCAATTTTGCTTTCCCTGCAAGTCTTATAAATTCCATATCAAATAAAAACCTATTGGTTTTGGTTTTAAGAAATACCTCTTTGCCCTTTTGGTTAAAGCCTTTTAAGCCGCATTGTGTATCAGTTGTAGGTAGGGAAACAAATACCTTCATCAATCCTTTCAGACTTTTAGAAATCACTACTCTTGCGGCAGGAATATTTTTATAATATGTCTGATTTCGGATACCTGCTACCACATCATTTCCCTGCAAAAGTTTATTAATTATTGAAATGCAACTCTTCAAAGTATAGGGCAAATCAACATCAGTATAAATATAAAAATCTGCTTCAGCGTGAGCTACTCCTTTTCTTATGCTGAAGCCTTTACCACTATTTATTTCGTTTTGTAAAATCCTGATTTCTGTATTTTTTTCAATCTCATTTATTTCTTCCATTTCAAAACCAGAGGTGCTTCCATCATTAACAATTGTTGTTTGAATTTTTAATTCAGGAAAAGATTTTTGCAAATCAATAGTAAATATTTCCAATTTCTTAACCCAACCTTTTGGAGGATTATAACACGGGATTATCAGGGCTAAAACTTTAATTGGAATTGCTTTTAAAAACGTCAAAATTAAAGTAGCCAAAGGGGAATTGAATTTCAAACCTCAAATTTCAAATTGGCTGCCTAATTTTGAACCCAATAAACCCAATGATTTAATGAAACGCGACACCGCCATTTTTGATATTATAACAGCAGAACTTCACCGCCAACAACACGGGCTGGAACTTATTGCATCCGAAAATTT